>JBKPNP010000076.1:0-1933 GCA_046732775.1 Acidobacteriota bacterium | reverse complement strand
GACGATAGCACTGTTCTTTGATGGTTTTTTCGGGCACGTATGTCAATGGTAGACGGCTTCCCTTACAAGGAAGAGGTTGGGGGTTCGAGTCCCTCCGCGCCCACCATGTCAGGTGTTGGCGCTGGATGTCAGATCTTTGATATCTGGCATCTGGCTTCTGACAGTTGGATTCTCATGCGGAGTCGTAGTTCAGTTGGTTAGAACGCCGGCCTGTCACGTCGGAGGTCGCGGGTTCGAGTCCCGTCGGCTCCGCCACTTTGAAGCGGTTGCACTTCAGTTAAAATTGAAGCGCAACCGCTTTTCAATTTTGCGGACATGATTCCAGTCGCTGAAGCAATCAACATCGTATTCAGAGAGACCGCTGCCTTACCGTCCGAATCGGTAGCGCTCGAGTCTGCGCGCGGCCGATTTCTGGCCGAGGACATTATCGCCGACTCCGATTTGCCGCCATTCGATCGTTCGCAGATGGACGGTTACGCGATTCGCGCGGCCGACGTAGCGAATGTCCCGGCGACGTTGAAGATCGTCGGCGAGTCTGCGGCTGGTCGCGGCTGGCACAATGAACTCAAGGCCGGCGAGGCGGTTCGCATCATGACCGGCGCGCCTGTGCCCACGGGCGCGGACAGCGTGCAACAGGTGGAACTGACGCGCGAGCTTACCGGCGATCGAGTTGAAATTCTGGAGCGTGTTGCGATCGGAAGATCAATAGTTCGTCGCGGCAATGAAATCAAAGCGAACGAGCGAGTCATTACTTCCGGCGAAAGAATCAACGCCGCCATAATGGCGGTACTCGCGTCATTCGGTTATGGAACAGTAAGCGTCAGCCGTCGGCCACGAGTCGCAGTGCTCGCCACTGGAAGCGAACTGGTGAGTGTTACTGAAAAGCCAGGCAAGGATCAGATACGCGACTCGAACAATTTGACGATTTCTGCCTATGCGGAAATGGCCGGAGCAGAGGTCGAACACCTGCCACTGGCCGGCGACGATCGGGATTTGCTCAAACGACAAATTACCGAATCCGCGGAACACAGCGACATCGTAATTACCTCAGGCGGAGTTTCGGTCGGCGCTTATGATTTTACAAAGCCCGCCTTGAAAGAACTCGGCGCGGAGTTTTTCTTTGAACGAGTGGCGCTTCGTCCGGGCAAGCCGACCGTGTTTGCCCGACTTCCCAACGGCACGCTGTTTTTTGGTCTGCCGGGGAACCCGGTGTCGGTGTCGGTTACCTTTAATCTTTTTGCCCGCGCCGCCATACTTGCGATGCAATCGGCGAAAGACGCAACGCTTGCCGAGGATTCGGCGCAACTCACGCACAGCGTAAAAGCCGCGCACGAGCGCGACAGTTACCTGCCCGCGGTCCTCAGCGCGGATGAGCGCGGCACTCTTGCCGCGACGCCGCTCAAGTGGGGCGGCTCGTCTGATTTTATAGGTTTCGTGCGCGCGTCAGCGTTAATCGTCGTGCCGCGGGACGCCGGTGAAATCGAGCCAGGGACGAGGGTTAAAGTTGTTCACTTGCCGCAAGGATAAACCAACCGAAAGCAGCCAGAGGAGCGGATGAGCCAAAGCGAACGTAAACGTTGGAGCGCGAGTGCGCATGAACGCAAAGTAGAAAACCTGTACGCCGGCGGAGTAGAGAATTATGTCGGCTGGCACGACGGCTATCTAAACTTTGGACTCTGGGAAAATGGCAACGCGGATTACGTCAAGGCCGCGCAAAACCTGGTGCACCGGATGGGACGGCTACTCGGGCTAAACAGCGACAGCAAGTTATTAGACGTCGCGCCGGGCATGGGAACGCAGGACATTTACCTGTTAGAAAATTTTTCACCGCAATCGATCGACGGTCTCGACGTAACCTGGAAGCACATTGAACACGGCAGACGGCGCGCCCGCGAAGCGAACGCGGAAGACCGGGTGCGCTTTCATCACGGTA
>JBKPNP010000075.1:0-1179 GCA_046732775.1 Acidobacteriota bacterium | reverse complement strand
CTAGACGAACGGGACATTGCAAGCGAGCGGCTGGAGGTTTTGTAAGTGGTTAAATTAACGTACCCGTTTCGATAGTGTCAAACGCGAGCTTCCGAAAGTTGTGTCTTGTGTAACGCAAGCTGTTAGTTTGCGATTCGTGCGTGGTTGTTAAGTACGACGCAAACTAACAGTTTGCGTTACGAAGTCGTTGTTAGGTAAGACGCAAACTAACAGTTTGCGTTACGAAGAAGAGATTCGGCGCGCGCTCATTGCGCGCGGGACGCCCGCGGTCCCGAACGAATTTGTTTGCGGAGCGTAACTTTTCCTCCCTCCGTGGTAATAAGCATTAGAGTCCGTTTCAAGACTGTCGTGCGAATCGCAAAGCGTGAGCATCTCCCCGCTGACATCACGCATCCATGAGTTTGTCATCACTGAATTTGGCACGATTTCTCACCCAGCGCGTGTAACGAATGAAAGTTAAATAAGGAGCATAGCTATGTCTCGACGGTCCTTTCTGAGGTCGCTCTCCCTGTCTTTAGCCGCTGCCGTTTCCATAATCATCCCCGTTTCCATAGACCGCTTGTCATCACGAACAACCGCAATTGCCCAATCTGAAGACAGCCAGCGGGATACTTCAGGATCGCTCGCCATTGTTGATGGGGAAGGCAAACGCAAGGGCGTCTGTCCCCTCAAGCATACTGATGTACAAGCTGAAATCAGCGGCTTTCAATCGCGCGTTAACGTGACGCAGGAGTTCGAGAACCCGTTTAAGGAAAAGATCGAAGCGGTTTACACCTTTCCCTTGCCGGCCAACGCCGCGGTAGACGACATGACAATGGTGGTTGGCGAGCGGACAGTGCGCGGAAAGATTTTGCGACGCGAAGAAGCGCAAGCCGTTTATGACGCCGCGAAATCCGGTGGGCAAGTGGCGAGCTTGCTCAACCAGGAACGACCAAACATCTTTACGCAGTCTGTTGCCAACATCCTGCCGGGTGAAAAAGTAAAGATCACGATCAGCTACGTCGATCGGTTGAAGTATGAGGACGGTTCTTACGAATTTTCTTTCCCGATGGTTGTCGGCCCGCGTTACATCCCCGGCTCCGGCCCAAATCAAGTGGCTGACGCCGCACGCATCAGTCCACCGATGGCAGCGCCGGCTATGCGTGCCGGTCACGATCTTTCGCTCGACATAAAGCTTGA
>JBKPNP010000074.1:0-3174 GCA_046732775.1 Acidobacteriota bacterium | reverse complement strand
ACGTTCAACGCATTGCGATCGTTGAATTGAATATCGAAACGACCGGCTTCCTGATCACGAGTGGTCAAGGCGCCGATGTTGAAGTTGCAAACCTGCGTGAAATTGACACCGGTAAAGTTGCCGTTGCAGGAACCGGGCATTTGGTTAAGGATGCGGCTCTGGACGAGCGGATCGACTGACATCACACCGCCGGCATTGTTGAAGCCGGTCAGGTTTGCCGGGGTTCCGAGGTTCAGACCGGCGCCGGTCAGAACGTTGACCGTGCGGGTTACGCCGCCGGAGTCAACGTAACTGAACGTACCGTTGCGAGCTGCACTCAACAGGGTCGTTGCCGAACCAGCCGCTTGCGAAGCCTGACGGAAGATTTCCATGTTGAAGAAGAAGAAGGCCTTGCCTCTAACCAGCGACGGGCCATTTTCGCCAAAGCTCGGCAAAACCGATGGGCCGCTGATGGTGCCGCCAAATTGATTGCGGTTTAGAAACGCCTTGGGAAGATTGTTCAGGTTGTTGAAGAATCGGTTTGAACCAAACTTCGAATTGCGGTTGAACTCATAAAGCGCGCCGTGGAAGTCCTGGCCGCCGCGGGGAGTAACCAACTGCACAACCTGCGAACCACCGAATTCGGCGCCCGAGTTCTGCAGGATCGCGGTGAACTCGCCGGTGTCGTCAACTGTCGGACGATCCTGAACGAAACCGCCGGTGCGGATAAAGTTGTCCTGAACGTTCAAGCCATCGCGCGTGTAGTTCGTTGAAGAGCTGCGCTGACCGTTGATTGAAGCGCTGGTCGGGTTAACACCGGGAAGCAGGTTGAGCAATGACAGCGGGTTGCGGCCGTTGATTGGCAACTCTTTTACCTGTTTCTCACTAATCGTGTTGGCCAACTCACCGTTGGTCGAGTTCACGATTTCGGCGCCAGCCACGACGGTGACGTTTTCTTTGACACCGCCGACCGCCATTGCCACGTTCAACGTGTTGTCGCGGTTGGTGTCAATCTTTACTTCGGTAGCAGTAAACGTGCTGTAACCAGTGGCGGTTACTGTGACGGTGTAGGTACCAACGTTCAACTGTGGAAAGTTGAAGTTGCCGTCACTGCTGGCGGTGGTCGTCAATTCCCGCCCCGTCTGCATATCTTTGACCGTGACAGTAGCGCCCGGGATTACTGCTCCGCCCGGGTCGGTGACAGTGCCGACGAGTCGACCCGTACTGCCTTGCGAGAAGGCAGCGGGGGCTGACACCATCAGCGCGAGCACCACTGTCAAAATAAACCGGAAATTCTTCATAGTAGGCTCCTTAGAAAACTGAGTTTGGGTTTGGACTTTTCGGCAGAAGTGCCCCTCAGAGGAGCATTACCGAAACTAACCAGATGTCCGTTGGGTCATTACGCTTGAAATAAGCCGTGTTCGATGCGCACCGGAAAGTGCAAGAATCGTGCCGCCTAGGCGTCAAAACTGAACCGTGCTGTATACGCCGTTTTGTGAGATTTCCTTAAGAAACAGCAGCTCGAATCTTGATAAATTTGGATTCTTGTCCGAATACCTAAATCTGTGTAGCAGCGCAAAAGTTATCGCGAGGATGGGGAATGATCAGGTGAGGACGAGAAGCGCGGCCGTGTTCAGATCAGATTACTTCACGACCTGAAACTCAAAATGAAGTTCTTTACCGCGACAAATGTTTGAGAGGTAAAACTCCCAAAACTTTCGCGTAAAACGCAACGAAGGCCAGCGTTGATCGAGATTAGTAAGCCACTCGATGCCGAGCGCGCGCCACAAATTCGCCAGCGATACATACGTGCGAATTGGCCGCAGCTCTACGGTTGTATAAAACGGAAACGGCGTGCGGTCGGGCATGAAGCAGGTGAATGAGTAACTGTTGAAATGGTTTCGATGAGTGGGGTCGGTCGGCCAATCGGGATTCGAGTAATGCGGCGTAACGATGCGAATGACGCCGCCGGGTTTGGTGATGCGATGAAGCTCGCTCACGAACGACATGACATCGGGAACGTGTTCGATCACGTGACGACAAATTATTAGATCAAACTCATCATCGGAAAATGGGTATGGAAGCACGCCCAGATCGTGAATCACTTCCGCATCCGCGCGCGGATTAGAATCGATACCGATGGCGCCGGGATATTTGTTTTGCCCGCAGCCGACATCAAGGATTTTTTGCGTCGCCGGTTCCAGCGTTGTCGGTACAGCAGCGTCGTGGGGTTGGGAGGCGCTCATTTGTTCGAATCGCCCTCAGGCAGAGACAAATTGCGCAAGCGATTTGAAGTCAAAGGCGTGAACCGGCATGTCTAACTGCTCGCGCAATTGCGTGAGCGTCATCCCGTCAAGCATTACGTCTTCGTCGCTCTTGAGCATGGTCCTGGGGATGATCACGAAGTCGCCGGCAATCCGCTCGCGCGCAGCGACCACATCTCCGCCGGTTAACAAACCCGCTACGGAAACATCGCCGCCAAAGTAATTGTTTTCCGCGGCCAACACGCTTAATTCATCGCCGGTGCGCGCGTTCAGCTTGTCGATCAAAGATTTCAGAACGGGTGCGAAAAGCGTTCCGGTCAGGATCGTTCCGCGCAGCCGCTTTCCTGAGTTTCGCTCGCGCCTGCGCGCCAGCGCGCTGAATTTCGTTTTAAAGGAACGCACCATGCCGATGCCGTCTTCGATCTGCGGATAGTCACCGTAATGCGATCGAGCCGGCACGCTGCGTCCAGCGCGCAGATAAATTTCGTCGCCTAAGAATGCGAAGGTGGTGCCCAGTTTTTCTCGAAACTGACTTTGGATTGTGGAGACGTCTGAAATGATTTGGCGACAGAATTCCGGCGTGACCGCAGTCAATCTTGTATCGGTGTTGTAGCGCGTTAAGCCCAGCGGAACGATAGCCACACTCGTGATGCGCGGGTACTCAGCGGCCAGATCTGCGATCGTCTGCTCGAGCACGGCGCCGTCGTTTATCCCGGGACACAAAACAACCTGAGCATGAATCTGGATTCCGGCGTCGAGCAGCCGCTTGAGTTTCGGAGCGATGTCGGCGCGCTCTTTTTCGATACCCAGGAGATAGGCGCGCACATCGAGGTCAGTCGCATGCACCGAAACATATTGCGGTGACAAACGCTGCTCGACGATGCGTTGCATCTCATCTTCGGTAATAGAGGTGAGCGTCGTGTAGTTGCCG
>JBKPNP010000073.1:0-7811 GCA_046732775.1 Acidobacteriota bacterium | reverse complement strand
TCTTTCCAGCAATGATACGATTCTCGGTATCAGCGGTGCGGAACATCCGTTGGCCACTTACCTGCGCCTCGGCGTACCGGTGGCCCTGGCGACCGACGATGAAGGCGTTTCGCGTTCGGAAATTTCGCGCGAGTACCTCAGAGCGGTACAGGATCAGGGACTGGGATACGTTCAACTCAAGACGATGGCGCGGAACAGTCTCGAGTATGCGTTTATCAGTGGGGGCAGCTTATGGCGCGACAGTCGCAAAGTTGCGCCGGTTAAGCAGTGCGCTGACGATCTTGCGGCGATGAAGCTCGCTTCCAATGGTTGCCGGCAATACCTCGCGGGTAGTGAGAAAGCAAAGCTGCAATGGCAACTCGAAGAAGAGTTGAAGGCATTTGAGGCTGCGCGATGACAGGTCGCAGATGATGATTAAGAGCGGGGGCAAGCCCGCCTTCCTGACCATGAGACTTCGAGACTGGCTCGGTCGCTTTCACATCGAAGCGTTTTCCACTGAGTAAACACCGCTCAACTGCAATCAGTTCGTGGTGGGGAAGACGGCTTCCCCCCGCTCTTAATCCTGTCGACCCTTAAACAGTCTATCCAAACGGCTCTTCGATCGACGGGCTTTGCGGCGTGAAGAATCTGGGACCGGCCTCAGTGATGTACAAGCAATCCTCCAGACGGATGCCAAACTCTCCGTAGATCACGATCGTCGGTTCGTCACTAAAACACATGCCGGGTTGGATCGGGGTCTTATTTCCGCGCACAAAGTTTGTCCACTCATGTCCTTCAAGGCCGATGCCGTGACCGGTGCGGTGCGGCAAGCCAGGCACTTTGTAACCGGGGCCAAAACCCGCATCAGTGATCACCTTGCGCGCCGCCGCATCCACCGCTTCACAAGGCGCGCCCACTTTCGCTGCGGCAAACCCGGCATCTTGTGACTTGCGTTCGAGGTTCCAGATATCGCGTTGGCGCGGGGTGGGTTTGCCAAACACAAACGTGCGCGTGATGTCAGACTGATATCCTTCGACGCCGCAACCGCCGTCCATCAGCACCACGTCGCCTTCCTTCAACTTCTGCGGCGTGCTGCTGCCGTGCGGAAACGCGGTGTATTTACCGAAACTACAAAACACTCCGCCCGGCGCTCCGAGGGCGCGAAACGCGGCGGCACAGTTACCCGAAAACTCATCCTGGGTCATGCCCTCGCGTGCGCTTTCGATGGTCGCTCTGTAGGCGGCGATCGTGATGTCGTTGGCCTTTTGCATCAGCGCAATTTCGGCGGGCGACTTAAACATGCGGCCACCGGCAGTGATTGGCGTGGCGCTGACGTATTGCAAACCCGGGGCGGCCTTGCGAATTCCGTCAAACAGAAAGAAGCGTACTCGTTCTTCCATGCCTACGCGTCCGCGCACGCCGCGATCACGAAATATCTCCGCTACGCGCTGGTAGGGGCTTTCGTCTTCTTCCCAGGTACGAATGTCTTTGCCCATCGTAATTAACTCGCGCGCGCGTTCTTCCTCAAACTTCGGACACACCCAGGCAAGTTCGCCGCGCGCCGGAATCACCACCGCGAGCATGCGTTCGCTCGTCCCCCAACGCATGCCGGTGTAATAGAACATGGTCGCGCCGGGTTCGATGTAGATGGCATCGATCTTGTGGTCGCGCATCAGCCGGCGCGCTTTCTCAATGCGCCCCTGACGTTCAGCCATGGTTATCGGCACCACGTCGCCGGTCATCCGCTGTAGTTTGCGAATCGCTGAGGGCGGTTCACGCTGCGGCTCCGCTGCTGTCTCCACGGAACCGAGCGCGGAAACACCATTGCCAAGTAGGGCTGCGCCTGCAACTCCGGCGGACAAACGCAAAAAGTCTCTTCTATCTGTGCACATTTATTTGGTTGATTGATTCAGGCTGTGGCTTTCGCGCGACATGCTACTCGACGAAGGACGACGCGTCAAAATACCTCCGCGACGGGCAGTGTCTTAGTTTTTTTTCTCTGTGCCACCTCAGTGTCCTCCGTGTCTCTGTGGTTGGCAAACGTTTCTGCAGACACTCACCACAGAGGCACTGAGAACACAGAGGCGGCACAGAGAAATATCAAATTCAGACGCTTCCTATGAACGAACTCGGTGGGCGATTCCAACGTAGATCGGACGGGGGATTGTGGTTGAAAAGTGTGATAGATTTGCCCCGCTCAGATTAACGACTTGGAAAAGGAAGTTAACGATGAATAACGAAGCGAAGGCGCCGGTCATTTCATTCGAGGTGCGCGTCAAGCCTGGCCGTGCCGGCAGCGATCCCGAGGCGCCAGACTGGGAAGTTTGTGAGCTTGAGGATGGCGTAATCAAAAACGACGCCGACATCTACGACAACATGACGCTGGCAGAAGCAAACCAAATTGCCGGGATGTGGCGCTCGAAGAAAGAAGAAGCTGAGGCGATGCCGGCCGAGACTACTCAATAGCAATCGCGCGATCAGGCTTCGCTGAGCCCTGCAGAGTAAACTGCTTGAAGTTCCAGCCTGCCCCTTCAACTACCAGCGCGGCGGCATAACCGTCAGGCGCCGTCAGCGACTGCATTGACCAGCGCGCCACTTCCGTTTCGTTCAGGCGATTGCGCAACAGCGCCGCCGGCTCACCCGGCGCGAGCGAAACATCGAACGCATCCAGCGGCATTGATAGACCTTCGCCGATGGCTTTGATATAGGCTTCCTTGCGCGTCCAGCAGTTAAAAAACGCCTGGCCCGCCAATCCTTTCGGGACAGTCTCTAGACAGTCAACCTCATGCGTTGAAAAGAAACGCCGCGCAATGTCTTCGCCGCCAAAGTCCGGACGAATCAATTCGATATCGATCCCGAGCTCACGATTGCGCGAGAACGCGTACGCCGCGTGGCCGTGAGAATGAGCAAGGTTGAACTTGATCGCCTGGGCTGAGGTAACGCTGGGCTTTCCCTTCTCCGCGTATTCAAATTTCAAATCAGTTGGATCGTCACTCAGGTAACCCGCTAGTAATTTGCGCAACAGTCCGCGCGCAACTATGAAGTGGTTTCGGTGTTCCGCGAAGTGAAAACGGTGCGCGCGCTCGAGCTCATCGCGCGAGAGTAGCTGCTGGAAGTTGTCAGGAAGATAGCTATCGAGGTCGGCGATCCAAACGTGGACTTCGTCAGGAGACAACGCGGTTTGCAACGAATCCAGATCGTCCACCGCTTCTTTGCCGGAATCTGCAGGGCTCACATCAGTTCACGAATCAACGGCGCTATCGAATAGCGTTCGACAACTCAGCGATCGTCTGATACTGAAACAATTGCCGCGGAGAAAATCTAACGCCTGCCTGGGCAGCGCGCGCCAGAATCAGTGTCCCGAGTATGGAGTCGCCGCCCAGATCGAAGAAGTTATCATGCAGACCGACGTGATCCAACTTCAATACGTCAGCCCAGATCTTCATCAACTTCTGTTCAGCGGTGGTGTGTTTGCCGTTGCAGTTTGCCTGCTGACACCCGTTTGCTTTGCGTTCCGGCGCCGGCAGAGCTTGGCGATCGACTTTGCCGTTGGTGGTTAGCGGCAAAGAATCCATACGGATGAAAGTGGACGGCACCATGTAATCCGGCACTTTTAACTTCATGAACCTGCGCAACTCTTCCACGTCGTCCATGGTTTGATCGCAAACGCAGTAGGCTACCAGCCGCCTTTCGGTTGTTGCATCTTCGCGCGCGAGCACCACACACTCGCGCACGCCCGGGCACGCGGCGAGGATTGCTTCCACCTCATCCAGCTCGATGCGGAACCCTTTGATCTTAACCTGATTGTCTATGCGACCGAGATACTCGAGAACTCCCGCGGAGTTAAAGCGCGCCAGATCTCCAGTACGATACAAACGTCCGCAGGCGTTGGTACTGAAAGGATCGGAAATGAATCTTTCGTCCGTCAGCTCGCGACGGCCAAGGTATCCGACACCCACGCCGTCTCCGCCGATGTAAAGTTCTCCGGTCACACCCTTCTCTACCGGTTGCAATTTTTCGTCGAGCACGTAGAGCTGCGTGTTGGCCACCGGTCTGCCAATTGGAACTGAACCAAACGTCGCGTCATTTCGTGAGACTTCATAGATCGAACAGCCAACCACAGTCTCGGTTGGCCCGTACTCGTTAATGAGGCGCGTCGCCGGTGCATGCGTGCGCCAGAATGAAAGGCTCTCCATGTGTAACGCTTCGCCGCCGATAATCAGCGCGCGAACTCGACCGGCAACCTCATGGTTAGGCATCAGTTCAGCGAGTGCGCGTAAGTGCGCGGGCGTTATTTTAACCAGGCTGTAATTGTCGCGCGCCAATAGCGCTTCTACGAGGTTCTCAATGCCGTCGGCGACGAGGAACACAGTGCGACCAACCATCAGGGGCGAAAAGAGACTGGTGATCGTGAGATCGAATGAGATGGATGAATGTACCGGCGCCCCGCAACCTTTCGCTACCTCGTAGGCTTCGGTGCACCAGCTCAAATAATTAACCAGCCCGCGGTGTGGAATCATCACGCCCTTCGGTTGGCCGGTTGAACCCGAGGTGTAGATCACGTAAGCAAGGTTGGATGGCGTGACTCGCGAAGTCGAGTTTTCGGTTCGCTCCTTCGCAATGATGTCCCAGTCAGAATCGAGAGACAGCCGCGGGCCGTTGTGTTGCGGCAGCGAGTCGAGCAAGTGCGCCTGTGTTAACAACACAAAAACGTTCGCGTCTTCCAACATGAAGGACAGGCGTTCAGACGGATAGGTTGGATCCATCGGCAGGTAGCTGGCGCCCGCTTTAAGAATCCCGAGAATGCCAACCACCATTTCCGGGGAGCGATCAACGCAAAGCCCCACCAGCGAATCGGGCCCGACACCAAAGCGTTTAAGGAAACGCGCCAATTGATTTGCGCGTGAATTCAGTTCGCGATAAGTGAGCTGCGTCGAACCAGACACAACCGCAATCGTTTCGGGGCTTCGCTCTACCTGCCGCTCAAAAAGCTCGTGAACACACTGGTCGGGATATGCCCGCGCGGTATTGTTGAAGCTATTCAAAAACTGTTTGCGGTGGAAAAGCCGGGCGGCCCCGTTTTCACCGATGCGCAGAATGTCTTGTACTAGTGTTGCCATGCCGTTTCTCTTTTAACCTGTCTTTAACGTGCGTTCGTCGCTATCGTCGCTACTTCTGCCAGTTCCATATTCATCGCAGACTGGTTGGGCTGCGCCATGCCGACAACAACCTTCCGTTTGCCAACGAAGGGACGACGGCCGTGCGCCGTCAACATGTTGTCCAGCATCAGCACATCGCCTTCATTCCAACCAAAGGCGATCGCGTGCTGATCACATACACGCATGATCTCGTCGAGCATCGCCGGCTCAATCGCTGAGCCGTCCGCAAAGTAAACGTTGCGCGGCAGGTTTTCCTCGCCGAATGCAGTCAACAGCCATTCGCGCACTTCAAGCTGCAACCTGGAGACGTGGAACAGATGGGCTTGATTAAACCAAAGCATCTCGCCAGTCACCGGATGGCGCTCGACGACCTGGCAACGTTGGCGCGTGCGCAGCTGTGTATCGCCGATCCATTCAAATTCCATGTTGGCTTTGCGACAGTAGTCTTCAACCAAAGCGCGGTTCGTCGTTTGAAACACTTCATTCCATGGCAGGTCGAGACCGGTGCCGTAGTTTCTGACGTACATCAAGCCTTTACGCACAAAGCATTCGCGAACGTCCTTGTTGATTGCGTCATAAATCCTGCGGCTGTCGGCGATCGGCGTTTCGCCTCCCTGCTCTGCGACCTGCAAAGAAAAGAACGCTAACCTCATCGGCCAACTTCGCGAGTATGAGTTCTCGTTGTGCAGCGGTATCGATTGATGGGCGGGGTACTCAGTTGACGAATATATTTTGCCGCTGATGACGTGCCGCGGCGTTGAACGGTAGGAGTAGTCGAGTAGCGGGCCGGCCACGCCTTCAAGCATGCGCTCGAATTCGACCGCAGTTTTCAGACCAAAGCCACGGAAGAGGATCGCGCCATTACGAAGCAGAAAGTGATCGATGAAAGCAGTGTTATCCGCAGACCATTCAACGAGACTCAGATCCTTTACTGCCGGTCGTACGACGAGCGGCAAAGGACTGCCTGGACGCAGATAACTGAGCGTGATCTGGTGCGAGGTTGTGAAGCTGTTTGTCGAATTCTCTATTGGGTAGCTTGTCATAAACAATCGCTGTAATCCTGACTAATTTTTTTAGAGTCGCAACGCGCACGCATTCCCCGATTCGATCACTTTTAACCCCGCGAATTAAACGATTCTTCTGGTTCTTTGATACTGATAGAAACCCTTAAAACGCGTGTCCTGCCAGAAAGAATTTCGCTTCCCCACCCTGGTTAGGCGACCGCAGTTAAGGTTTCCTCCTGCGCACGATCCAGCGAGGCCCGAAGTTCCTGAGCGAGCACACGAACGTGCGGCTCCTTGATTATGTCGAGGTGATTTCCGGGGACCCTGATCTTTTCCAAACCACCGGCAATCAAGCCTTGCCACCCTTCTTCCACGTCATACGCTGCTGTCAGATCGTCGCTGGCTAAGAAAATGGTCGCGCGTCCCGGGTAAACTTTGGGCACGTAGTCTTTGACGGCCGCGAAATTCAACTCCTCAATATTTCTCAACACGGCCGGCAACGGGCGTCCTACGCGTCTGTAGAGTTTGTAAGCGCGGCGATAAATCTTGTGTTTAGTTTTCGCCGGAGCGAAGCGCAGTTTGCCGGCAACGTATTCCAACTTCGCGGCTCCGCGTAGCTGGCTCAGGTTCTGCGCATGCGACTGCACCTTGCGGACAACGCGTTGCACCCGTTGGCTAAACGAGCCGGAACCAGGAAGCAGTTTGAAATACCCGGCGGGATACGCGTCGAGCAGCGCCAGTAGTGCTACTTCTTCTCCGGCCGCCTTCAGTTGGCAGGCCATTTCAAAGGCGATGGTGCCTCCCGACGATCTGCCCCCGAGCAGGTACGGGCCTTCCGGTTGAACGTCACGAATCTCTTTGAGGTAGTGCGCCGCCATCTCGGCAATGGTCGTGTGTGGCGGCTTGTTTCCGTCTAAGCCCTGGGCCTGCAGACCGTAAAAAGGTTGGTCACGACCGACCAGCCGCGCAAGATCGTGATACTCGAGGACGTTTCCTCCCGCCGCGTGAATACAGAAGAAGGGCCGACGATCACCGCCACTCTGCAACGGAACGAGCGACGACCAGGGCGCGGACCATCCGGCTTCACGCATGCGATCTGCAAGCAGTCTGACGGTGGGCGCCTGGAACAAAGTGGCCAGCGGCAAATTACGGCCGAACGATTTTTCAATTTGAGCAAACAGCCGAACCGCCAAGAGCGAATGACCGCCTAACTCAAAGAAGTCGTCATCGATGCTGATGGCGCCGACGCTCAACACACGCTCCCAAATCTTCAGCAGCTTATGCTCGAGCTGATCGGGTGGCGCGGTGGAAATTTCCGCAGCTGCAAGAGGCCGCTCAGTAATGTTTGACTTGATCGCAGCCAGCGCAGCTTTGTCCACTTTTCCGTTCGCGGAAAGCGGCAGCTTGTCGAGAATGGTAATGGTCGACGGCACCATGTGGCCCGGTAGTCTCTGACCGAGGAACGATCGCAGTTCTTCCACAGTCACCGTGGCACTTTCAGAAAGCACGATGAAGGCAGCGAGATGTTTGTCGCCCAGGTCTTTGCGCGTAATCACAACCGCTTCACGAACTGCCTCGTGTTCGCCGAGAACCGTTTCAATCTCGCCCAGCTCGATTCGATAGCCGCGCACTTTCACCTGTCCGTCAATGCGGCCCAAAAATTCCAGTT
>JBKPNP010000072.1:0-5207 GCA_046732775.1 Acidobacteriota bacterium | reverse complement strand
GGATCGGCGCGTTCGCTGCGCCTTTAGGAATCAGGATGACGGTGTGCAGTTTTACGCCGTCGCGCATGGGAATCATCACTTCGCGACGCGTGTAGTCGAACCCGTAGTTTGTCGGTTCGATTTTTTGCGGCGTTTCGTTTGGCAAGGTTTGCGCGCCGGCAGGCACAGTGAAAAAGAGCGCCGCAGTGACAATGGCTTTCGACAACCTGAAGAGTCTTCGCATCATGAGTTAAATTTTCCTCCCTGAATGTCCCACACCATATTTATGACGACTCGCAATTTATTCGCTCGTGACGAGCAACTGTTCGAGGGCAATTCGAATGGCGGACGGCATCGGCGTCGGCCGTTGCGTCGCGCGTTCGACGAACACGTGAACAAAATATCCGGACGCGGCAGCGGCCATCTCGTCTTGTTTGAATATTGCCAGTTCGTAACGGACGCTGGAATTGCCGAGCTTGCCCACGCGCAGACCCACATCAATCGCACCCGGGAATGAGATCGGCCGAAGATACTGGCACTGCGACTCAACCGTGAACGCGATTACCGCACTGTTCGCGATGTCCAGTCCGCCTTCCGCTATCAGGTATCGATTGATAGCGGTGTCGAAGAAGCCGTAATAGAGTGCGTTGTTGACGTGGCCATAGACGTCGTTATCCATCCAACGCAGCTGCAGTGTCGTGAAGCGCGGATATTCGTCACGAGTGATTTGTGGCTTGTCCGCCATGATTTCGGAAGCGAGCTTTGGGACCGCGGGCTACTTGTGTCCGACAAGCTTTAGCTTGTCGCGCCGAACGACAAACTAAAGTTCATCGGACAATTGCGGGCGGGACGCCCGCGCTCCGTTAAAAGCTGATAATTTGTCTCACCGCAGTTCCCTGCGCTAGCCGATCGAAACCCTCATTGACTTCGTCCAGTCGCAGTGTATGCGTTTGCAGTTTTTCTACCGGCAGCTTGCCCGCCTGGTAAAGCTCAATGAACCGCGGAATATCGCGGCGCGGCACGCATGACCCCATGTAGGATCCTTTGATCGTTCGCTCTTCCGCCGTGATGCTGAGCGCCGGAATCGAAAACATTTTGTCGGGCGCCGGCAAGCCGACCGTGATCGTCGTGCCACCGCATCGCGTGGCAGCGTAAGCCTGCATCAACACCTGTTCATTGCCAACGCTCTCAAACGCGTACTCAACACCGTCTCCGATGAAATCGCGAATGGCAGTAATCGGGTCGTCCTGGTCTGCGTTGATCGTATGCGTCGCCCCAACTTCGCCGGCGAGCTTAAGTTTCGAATCCAATTTATCGACAGCAATGATCGGACTGGCTCCTGCGAGTCGCGCGCCCATCACCGCGCTCAAGCCAACGCCGCCCAAACCGAATACGGCGACTGAACTTCCCGGCGTAACGCGAGCGGTATTGACGACAGCGCCAACGCCAGTCATCACAGCACAACCAAACAGCGCCGCTAACGGCAACGGAAAGGAAGGATCAATCTTTACCAAGGACTCCTGCGCGACCACGCTGAATTGCGAGAACGCGGAAACGCCCAGGTGATGGTGACAAACCTTTGCGTTCCCGTCCGTAAAATGTCGAGCCCCGGAAAGCAGCGAGCCAGCGATGTTTGCTTCAGCGCCGGGACGGCACAACGCGCCGCGACCGGTAGCGCAGAATTCACAGCGTCCGCACGACGCCACCCAACTAAATACGACGTGGTCGCCCGGCACAAACTGATCCACATTCGCGCCTACCTCACGCACAATCCCGCTCGCTTCGTGGCCCATGACCATCGGCATTACCCGCGGCCGTGAACCGTCGATTACCGAAAGATCGGAATGACACAAACCGGCGCCTGCGATTTCAACGAGCACCTCGCCGGGCCCTGGTTCGGCCAGCGTCAACTCCTCGATTCGCAGCGGCAAGCTTTGCGCGTAGGGCGCAGGCAAACCACTCTCGTAAAGCACGGCGGCTTTGGTTTTCATGCTTTGTTGCAGGCGGGTGTTAGTCCACTGGACTCGTTAGACAAACGCCGCCTAAGGCGGTACTGCAAACTAAGATTGCTAACGAACGCTCGCATCAAGACTGCGAACGCAAAGCGTCGCTCGTCGCTACCGAGGTTGTTGCTGCCATCGACACCAGATCGGCAGGTGGCGTTCTCAAGTCCCAGACGATGCCGAACCACGAAAGCACAGTCAGCGTATAGTGAGAAACGTCAACTTCCCACCAGTAAAAACCCTGGCGTTCCGAAGAAGCATAGTAGTGATGGTTGTTATGCCAACCTTCACCCAACGTGATCAAGGCCACGAACAGGTTGTTGCGGCTGTTGTCGTCCGTCGCGAAGCGGCGTTTACCAAAAATGTGTGCCAGTGAGTTGACCGTAAAGGTGCCGTGGTAGAGCACGACGGTGCTGATGAAAAACGCCCAGACCAACATTTGAAAACCACTGGTGCCTAAGCCCGGTGCAAACTTGTGCAAGACCGTGCCGGCGACAAACACAGCTACCGCAAGCACGACCGGCGGCAGGGAATAGTAACGATCCAGGAAACGCAGTTCGGGGTACTTGCTGAGGTTAGCAATCAACTTCCAATGCGTAACCTGACTATCGCGCGAAAGAAACCAGCCAAAGTGTGCGCGCCAAAACGCTCTCGTTAAAGGCGAATGAAAATCTCTGTCGGTATCGGCAACCAGGTGATGATGGCGGTGATGCGCCGACCACCAGAGCGGCCCTTTTTGATAGGACGCCGTGCCGGTAAACGCAATCAGAAACTGAAAAAACCTGCTGGTGCGATAAGTGCGATGCGCCAACAAACGGTGAAAGCCCGCGGTGATCGCAAACATCCTGACGACATAGAGCGCCACGCAAGTGATAACCGCGACCGGACTCACGCCCGCCCAGATCACGAGTAAACACGCGAGGTGCATAAACAGAAACTGCGCGCAGATAAAGTAATCCAGCTTGTCGTCAAAGACGTCGTTACTACTGATTGAGTCGGACAATTGAGGGAACCTGCTTTGTTTTAGAGTTATGAGAATGCGTTGTTCGAAACCAGCTTCGCAGCTCTTTAGGCTTCTAACGTCGCGTCCATTGTAATGGTTGCGTTGAGAACTTTCGAGACTGGACAACCTGTCTTCGCATTGTTCGCCGCAGTTTCAAAAGCCTGCTGATCTGCGCCGGGCACTTTCGCGGAAACGGCCAGATGCACTTTCGTTATCGCGAAACCACTGTCGGTCTTTTCCAGTGTCACCGAAGCAGTCGTGTTAATCGAGTCCGCGGTCAGACCCGCCTGCCCAAGTTGGCCGGAGAGCGCCATGGAAAAACAACCAGCGTGCGCTGCCGCGATTAGTTCTTCAGGGTTAGTGCCAATGCCGTCCTCGAAACGAGTACTAAACGAGTATTGATTGTTTGCCAGCACACCGCTGTCGGTCGAAATTGTTCCCTTGCCGTCTTTGAGACCGCCATTCCAAACTGCCGATGCATTACGTTTCATGATTCCTCCGGGTATATTATTTTTGCGCGAGGATAATAGCCCAATTGTGAGGCTTGACGATAACTGGGCGCGTCACGCGGCCAGCGATTTCCCAAACAGTTTCACTTCCGGTTGATCGTCCGCCAGTTTGATGATGCCTTCGAACTGCATGCCAATCTTCCTGAGCAGCTTGATTGAGGCGTCGTTGTCGAGCGAGGTAATTGCGACAATCCGCTTGAGTCCAAGGCCACGACCATAATTCATCACCGCGTCCGCTGCTTCAAAGGCATACCCTGCCGACCAGTATTCCGGCAGAAACGCAAAACCGATATCGGCGTCCGGCAATGTGTCGCGTTTGAGCAAGCCGCACATGCCGATTGGCGTGCCGGTGTCTTTCAGTTCAACTCGATAAAGTCCGAAACCAAAACGTTCATAACTCGCGAGCGGCCCGGTCTCGAGATAACGCACAGCATCTTCACGGCTGCGAACGTTCTTATCGCCGATGAAGCGCAGAAACGATGGCTGGTTCAGCAGCTCCAGAATGAACGGCGCATCGTCGGGCGATAGCCGGCGAAGTATTAGCCGCGTGGTTTCAAGTACAGACATACTTTTGCGTGGGCTCGTCAAGTCCGCGCTTCGGGCTCAATGAAAATAGCCCAACGCTGTGGGTTCAGTCCGCGGAGTGGACATCAAGCGTAAAGCCTGGGGCGTGAGCCCCAGGATCGGGTCAGCAAAGCGATCAGAGCCTGCGGAGCGGGCGGCAGCGCATCATTTGGACGAGTGTCGAGCGCGGGCTTTCACCCGCTTCGCGGGTTCGATCGACGCGTTGGCACTTCTCCCTGGGGCTCACGCCCCAGGCTTTACGCTGATGTCCGCTCCGCGGACTGCGTATTTCGCGGCCAGGCGGTTGAAAGTGTTTACGTTGCGCAAAGTGGTTGCTGCTCCCAACGTTTTCTCGAGCAATGTGCCCGAGAGCGGCGAATCAGCGAATGGTGTGTGGCACAACCAATAAAGCTCACGGCCGTTTAAGTGAAGTTCGTCGAGCTCCGTACTCAATGCGAGAAACTTCTTGCGCACTGCATCCGAGGGACTCGCCGCGAGCAAACCAATGTAGAGTCTGTCCGATTCGTTTTTGCTCGACTTGGGAAAAGGAACATGCGCTGCAATTGCCGACAACTCAGAAACCGATCGAATGAAGGTCGCAACGGGATAGCCGAGCGACTGCTCCAGGTGAGCGGCGACCTTCTTCTCCAGCGCGCTGGGGCTGCGCGATGGCGAATCGAAAATCACATTGCCACTGGCAATGAACGTTTCGACATTCGTAAAGCCCAACTCCTCAAACAAAATCCGCAGCGTGTCCATCTTCACCTGATGACCGCCGACATTAATCGCTCGCAGAAATGCAAAATATTTTGGCATTGGCTGCTTACTTCGTTGCCTCTGTACTCGCGACGAACGCGTCGTACGCCGCTCTCGCCGTCTCTGCGATTAACTTTTCCTGAGCGTCGGTTTTCGACTTCGTGCCATTAATCAGGACGGCTATCGCCAGGTGGCCCTTGCCATCCGGCAGGGTGACGAGGCCGATATCATTTGTCGCCGCAGTTCCGGAACCCGTCTTCTCCGCCACTTGAGTTCCCGCCGGCAAATTCGCACGCAAGCGGCGCTCGCCGCCCGTGCGCGCTCGTTCCATGAAACCAAGCAACAACGAAGCGCTCGCCGGTTGCACCAGTTCACCCTTCTGCAGTTGAGTCA
>JBKPNP010000071.1:0-3387 GCA_046732775.1 Acidobacteriota bacterium | reverse complement strand
GCAAACGCATCACGTGGAAACCGTGGCCCGTTTAACCGCCAAAAGACAGCTCTAGTTCGAAACCGCTCGTCACCCGCTGCAGTGTGCCGCTCAGGCATAGTCGTTCCCCGTTTCGGAGGACGGCCGCCACTGAATGGGAGCGATGAGTAATCCCAGCGAATCTTTTGACGACGCCGCGCCGCAGTCTTGCGCGCTGCATCCTTTAGCAGAACTCGCAACGGCTTTCGCGTTGGGGGTGCTCGGCGCGCAATACCTCGCAGTTTCGATCGCCGTGTTGTTCGCGGTTACGGTTGTGACAATCGCGTTTGCGATTCCGGCAATGGTTTTTGTGAGCCGGCGCATCGCCACGTGCTTAGTGACCATCGCCATGTTCTTCACCGCATTTGCGCTGGCAACGCAGTACTCACAGGTGCCGGACAATCAACTGCGCAGTTTACTGGACAGTGGAACGATCGTGCCTGGTGAGCCGATTGAGTTAACCGGAGTCCTCGAACGCGATCCCGAGATTGCGCCGCAGCGTCTATATCTTCAACTACGTGTAGAACGAATTGGCGTAAAGAGAACTGCGGGTGTCGTATTGCTGCTGGCTCCGGTTTCTTCAGCAGTGTCGCGGCAGGAATTTGAACGATTGGAGCTACGGTATGGCGCGCGCCTCCGCGTCATGACACTGCTGGAACGCCGTGATGAGTTTCGTAATCCCGGGGTTTCGTCGTTCACAGAATTTCTTGATCGCAAGGGATACGATGCGACTGGTTTCATTAAGAGTTCTTTGCTCATCGAGCGACTTGACGACGAGCGTGTGTTTCTGCCGCTGGCCTTGCTCTATCAGTGGCGCAGTCGGCTGCAAGCTGAGATCGACTCGCGCTTCTCAACGGAAACCGCGGCGATCCTCGACGCCGCTGTCCTTGGCAATCGTCACAATTTGTCGCGCTCGACCTCCGAGCGATTTCGCGATGGCGGCACGTTCCACGTCCTGGTCATTAGTGGACTGCACATCACGTTTATCGGCGGACTCGTACTGTTGATTGCGCGCTGGTTTACAAAGAAGAAGGCGTCGCAGTTTGTAATTTCAATAGCCGTCTTGTGGGCTTACGTGTTTGCCGTCGGCGCAGAGTCTTCCGTCGTCAGGGCTGCGTTGATGTTTACCATCGTGGTGCTTGGACCGATCCTGGCGCGGCGCGCTTCGTCGTTCAACGCGCTTGGCGGCGGGGCGTTGACGTTATTGGCCATAAGGCCCGCTGATCTGTTCGACCCTTCATTTCAACTTACATTTGTTTCGGTATTTGCAATCGTGGTTCTGGCATGGCCGCTGTTGCAGAAGATGTCGGAGGTTGGATCGTGGCGGCCGACTCGGGAAACACCCTACCCACCGACGTGTTCTCAGTGGTTGAGAACGCTGAGTGAAGCTTTGTTCTGGAGTGAGCGGGAAGGGAATCGCGAGCTCGCGCGGGCGGCTTACAGCTATCGGTTATTCAAGACGCCAATGGCTGCAGCCCTTGAACGCTTCCACTTGCAGCGGCTGTTGCGTTACTTGTTCGCCGCGTTCCTGGTTTCGGTTGCCGTTCAGCTAACGTTGTTGCCTTTTCTGATTGTCTACTTTCATCGGCTGTCACTCGCATCGTTTGTTCTCAACATCGCTGTGAGCGTGCTGATGGCTGCGGTTGCGATCGTTGCGGCAATGGCGGTGCTGTTGGGGCAGGCGAGCGCGACACTCGCCTCGCCCTTGGTCACGTTGGCAAACTCGCTGACGTGGCTGATGGTGCATAGCGTCGATCCATTTTCGAATGCCGGTATCGCTTCGCTGCGGATACCTGAGTATGCCGGCTGGCCTGGGGTTGTGTACCGCTTGTACTACGTGCCGCTCTTAGTGCTTATCCATTCAGTCTCTAAATGGCAGCCGCTTGCGCTCTTTACCTCAAGCCATCGGAAACGACGAATAACTACGATCGCAATCGCCGTTCAGTTATTGATGACAACGCTCGTCGTATTGCATCCGTTGAGTGATGGGCAGGCGACCGGAAAGTTGCGGGTCGATTTTTTAGATGTTGGTCAGGGTGACGCGGCACTAATTACTTTTCCTGACAACACGACGCTGCTCGTCGACGCCGGCGGCCGCCCCGGACCCTTCCAGACGCAAGCTGACGACGGTGACGCTGAAGAGTTTCAACCTGAAACGCGCAGCATTGGTGAATCAGTCGTTTGCGAATACTTGTGGTGGCGCGGTCTTGACCACGTCGATTACATTCTTGCCACTCACGCCGATGCCGATCATATCGACGGACTTAACGATGTCGCGCAAAACTTCAAAGTGCGCGCTGCTCTTGTCGCTCGCACGCCCGACGCCGACGACGAATACGCGCGCTTCGCAAAAACATTAGCCGCACGCGGAATCCCGAGGCGATTGCTGGCGGGCGGTGATGAACTTCATTTTGGGAACGTGAAGGTAAACGTGCTTTGGCCCACGCCGCGGCCGGAATCGAGCGCTCCGTCCGGAAACAACGACTCGATCGTGTTGCGCCTACAGTTCGGTGAACGCGCTATCCTCTTGACCGGCGATATTGAGACGGCCGGCGAGCAAGGCATGCTCGCGAGCGGCGCCGATCTTCACGCAGATGTTGTCAAGGTCGCTCATCACGGCAGCAAGACATCGTCTACCCAAGTATTAATCGACGCCGTGCATCCGCGTTACGCATTTATTTCCGTCGGTCAAACTTCGATTTTTGGACATCCGAATGCGGAGGTCATTGAGCGTTGGCAAAAGAGCGGCGCCGAAGTTATGAAGACAGGCGAGAGCGGAACGATTTCTGTGATCACGAATGGAAACGGGCTAACGGTCGAGACTTTCGTGAGGAAGTGACGAGTGTTAATTGAGTTCGTCCAGATCGTCGGGGACGTACAAATCGATTTTAGCGCTTCCGGGTTTGTAGGTGTGCAAGACGCCCAAAGGCGGTGCGTAGATATGAATGGTGATTAGGTCCTGACCACTGACATCGGGATTGCCAAGTTGATGGACATCAGGAATTTCTGAACCAGTAACCGAGCCTGCCTGCAGTTCCCGCGCGCTCTGATATTGCAGGCCCTTGAGAGCGTCATACGAAAAAATTGTTTCCCACAGGACACCTTGGCAGATTTTCACGCCGCCGTGTGAACCATTGTGATCATGAATCGGCGTCCGCTGGCCCGGCCGCCAACACAGAACCAGCATCTCGATAAACTCGGTGCGACAAACGCGATGACGCCAATAGTTCCCTTCCTTGAAACCGGTGTAGGGCTGCAGTTCCTCGCTTGATATCGTCGCATTCTCCAACCACTCGAAAATCTCGCGGAGAGTTGGAACGCCGTCTGCGGCTTCAATCGTTGCAACTAAAGAAGCAAGCGAATGGTGCG
>JBKPNP010000070.1:0-2261 GCA_046732775.1 Acidobacteriota bacterium | reverse complement strand
CTACCTTCCTGCTTTTCCAACGTGAAAACGCGTTGACGAATGCTCGCAACGCTGAGCTGCGCGCCGAGACTGACTACAACAAAGCGCTCGCTGATCTACAACGCGCGACCTCGACAACGCTGCGAGCCAACAACGTGACGGTTAACGCGCTCACGCCGTAAACGTCGGGCCATAGTCCGGGAAACTTTGGTTTGTCCGCTCCGCGGCACTAGTGCTAACGTGGAGGACTACAAGCTAAGGTTTGCCGGTCAGGCCTGATGAAAATCTCCGCCACTCTCATCACCTTCAACGAAGAAGCGAATATTCGCGAGGCGTGTGAATCGCTTTCGTGGGCCGACGAGATCATCGTCGTCGATTCGGAATCTGCTGACCGGACGCGCGCGATTGCCGAGGAGTGCGGCGCCCGCGTAATCACAAAAGCATGGTCAGGCTTCAGCGCTCAGAAACAATTCGCCGTTGATCAGGCAGCAAATGACTGGATCTTTAGTCTGGACGCCGACGAGCGCGTTTCGCCCGAGCTGCACACGTCGATTGCAAAACTCGCAAATGCTCCGGAGTCCGAGCTCGCCGACGGTTATCGCATTGCCCGTCGCTCGTTTTACCAGGGACGTTGGATTAAGGGCGGCGGCTGGTATCCCGATTGGCAGTTGCGCCTGTTCCGTAAATCGCGCGGTCAATGGCAGCCGCGACACATTCACGAGTCGGTGACAATGGCTGCAGACGCGCGAGTCGATAAACTCGACGGCGACATCCTGCATTACAGTGTGAAGGATTCGGCGCATCACCATCGAATGATTGGCGAACGTTACGCGCCACTCGCCGCGCAGCAAATGTTTGAAGCCGGCCGGCAGACGTCGCCAGTGACGATTGCCTGTGCGGCGCCCGGAGCGTTTCTTCAAAGCTTCGTCTTGAAGGGCGGATTTCGCGATGGTCTTGCGGGACTGACGATCGCCAGCTTCGCCGCGCATCACGCGTTTCTGAAACACATCATGCTCTGGGAAAAGCAGAAAGCAGTAGGCAGTAGGCAGTAGGCAGCAGGCAGCAGGCAGCAGGCAGCAGGCAGCAGGCAAAGAGGTTATTTTCCATTTTTCATTTCTCAGTTTTTAATTTCCATCGTCAGAACCCTGCATCAGTCTCCGTTAAATCGCGGCTTGCTTTCCCTCCTCAGTCGACTGCGTTCTGTCAACGATCGATCGACAAGCGCAATGAATTTTGGAGTGCGGCGGCTTGACGCCGCTTTGTAATCGCCAGATCTCGTTTAGCGCCGGAGAAGAAAACTAAAGCGGCGTCGAGCAGCCGCACTGCAAATCAGCCCAGCTTCATCAAAATAAGTTACAATCCCGCCCGATGCCTCTTCTGCTGACAGCCTTCGCTCCAGACCTGACATTCTTACCTCAATCATTTATCTACGTCGCCACGGCAATCTTCGGTGCGATCATCGGTAGCTTCCTGAACGTCGTAATTCATCGCGTGCCGCTTGAAGAATCGATCGTGTTGCCCAGCTCGCGTTGCCCGTCGTGTGGAGCGACGATCGCGTTCTACGACAATGTCCCCGTCTTGAGTTACCTGCTGCTGGGCGGCCGTTGTCGCGGCTGCAAAGTGCACATCTCCGCGCGCTATCCCGCAGTTGAGGCCCTGACGGCACTGCTCTGGCTCGCTGTCGTTTGGCGCGATGGTCTGTCCGTCGCGTTGCCTTTCGACCTCGTCTTTGTAACCGCGATCACGGCACTGATTTTTATTGACGCCGAACACATGATTCTGCCGAACGTGATCACCTATCCGGGCATTGTGTTCGCCCTGGTCGCACGACCCGCAATCCCGCTGCTCAGCGGTCAGCCTCATTTCGATGATTTGCCCATGCTGATGAACGGCGTGTTAGGCGGAATGCCCGTTTGGGCGGCTTCGCTCATCGGCGCTTTCATCGGGGCTCTCGTAGGCGGCGGCTCTCTGTGGCTGATGGGATGGACCTGGGAAAAACTGCGCGGCATCGAAGCGATGGGCCTCGGCGACGTGAAGATGATGTTCATGGTGGGCGCGTACCTCGGCTGGCGCCTCACGATCCTTAACATTTTTCTCGGCGTGCTTTCCGGATCGTTGATTGGCATGGCGCTGATGGCGAAGCAAGGCAAACGAGACATGCAGATGCTGTTGCCGTTTGGCGTGTTCCTCGGTATCGGCGCGATCGTCGCGTTACTAATCGGGTCGTTCATCGTCGAATGGTACGCTGGTCAATTTTGAGTTTTGAGGTTTTGATCGAATTC
>JBKPNP010000069.1:0-1054 GCA_046732775.1 Acidobacteriota bacterium | reverse complement strand
AGCTGACTTTGGGTTGGCCGAGAAAGTCTTTGCCGGTCTGTTTACTGATGAGGCCGGCGTGTTCGAGTTCGAAGTAAGCGCGCTGGATTTCGCCTTTGTCGACAGAAAGCTTTTGCGCCAGCAATCCCGGCAAGGGCAACGCCTCGCCCTTAGCGATTTTTTGTTCTTTAATCTGGAGCTCAATCTGTTGACGCACCTGCGCGTACACCGGCCCCTGGGACAAATCCTGCAAAGTGATATTCATAAGCACTTAATGTAACGCAAACTGTTAGTTTGCGTCCTTCCGAATTGATGATACGCAAGCTAACCGTTTGCGTTACCAGCTGCGTTACAAGGTTCGCGTTACTTTCGAAAGCGATCTCGGCTTGTCTGGGTCTAAGCCTTTTGCATCCGCCAACAGCGCGGCAAACAACTGCCCCGGAACGATGTACGGAATAGGCGCCACAAACTCGTCGATTTCTTTCGGCATTATAATCGATCGTGTGCAGTCTCCCGCCGCACCCAGATCACTGGTAATCGCCAACGTGTCCGCGTGAAGTTCGCTCAGCCGCGCGATCAAACTCTTAACGTCTGCCAGCATCGCGCCCGGCGGCGCAAACAAAATCACGGGAAAGTGACGTTCAACCATCGCTAGCGGTCCGTGCAAGAAGTCTGCAGACGAGAAACGCTCAGCCACCACGTAACACGTTTCCATTAACTTCAGCGCCAGCTCGTAAGCGTTTGCGTACGCGAGTCCGCGCCCAACGACGACGCAATTTTCCATGAACACGTAGCGTTGCACGAGCTCGAGAATCGCCGGTCGCTGTTCCAGCGCGCGCGCTACGAAACCCGGAATCACTTCATACGACCACGACGGCACTGTCTCAGCCAGTTCAGCCGCCAGCATGTAGAACAACATCATCTGCCCGGTAAACGTTTTTGTCGCGGCCACAGATTGTTCACGTCCGCCGTGCATTAACAGTGTTTCGTCGACGAAGTTCACCATCGCCGACGTCGGCTCATTCGTAATGCCCACCGTTAACGCGCCACTGCGACGGGCGCTTTCGAGTACCTG
>JBKPNP010000068.1:0-1323 GCA_046732775.1 Acidobacteriota bacterium | reverse complement strand
ATTTTGGAAGCCGGCGGCCAAGCCAACCGTTTAGGTTCAGCAGGTCGGCGTTAACCTCAGCACCAACTATACTCATTTCTCATTTGTTATCACCGGTTGGACCTAACGCAAACTGTTGGTTTGCGATCTTCGCTTTTACATGGAATTCGGTTAATTGCCACCTCATGAAGATTTATCGGCAACTTTCTTGATCTGATCCTTGCCTTCTACTACTATCCGCTCTTGCCCAGTCAATTCTCTATCCGTTTCGCTTATTCAGAAGTTCGTTCACGCAACTGCGTTTACGACAAAGCGATATTCGCTCCAACTCAATTTCAGTCCCGAGGAAAACCATGCTCACGAAACCGATTTCACTGCAACGATTAATTGGCATTGCCATTCTTGTTTTCGCCTGCGCGACTGCGGCCCTCGCCCAATCACAAGCGACGACCGGCAACATTGAAGGGCGCGTGGTGGATCCGAACGGCGCCGCTGTGCCTGGCGCCACCGTTACCGCAACCAACCAGGAAACCGGATTGGAGAAGACTGCCACCTCTGACAGCGAGGGAAATTATCGCGTCATACTATTGCAGCCCGGCCCGTACACGGTAAGAGCAAATGGTCAGGGGTTTACGCAGATGGAGTTGCGCGATGTGACGGTAACCGTTGGCAGCCGCACGCCTCTGGATCTGAATCTATCAGTAGGAGGAGCCAGCGGTTCCGTCACTGTTACCAGCGAGCCGGCAGTGGTGGAAACTACGCGCACTTCAGTCGCCACTACCATCAACCAGCGGGCGATAGAGAACCTCCCAATCAACGGTCGTAACTTTCAGGACTTCTCCACACTCTCTCCGGGGGTGATTCGCGATCCGCGTGGCGGCGATTTGTCAGTCGGTGGACAGCGCGGAACGTTTAATAGTTTGCAGGTTGATGGCGTAGACAATAACAACACCTTCTTTGGTCAGGCGCTCGGTAGAGGCGGCGTGAGACCGCCTTACCAGTTTTCCGAAGAGTCCGTGCAGGAGTTCCAGGTCAATCAGAATGGATTCTCGGCGGAATTTGGCAGAGCCGGCGGCGCAGTCATTAACGTGGTCACAAAATCCGGGACCAACGATTTCCACGGCGGCGCCTTCGAGTATTTTCGCGACGAGTCGCTCAATTCAAACGACCCGGTAACAAAAGCGAATCAATCGCGCCGCGGACTACCTAATAAGAGACCCGCTTTGAGAATTAACCAGTTTGGCGCGCGCGTTGGTGGGCCCATCAAAGAGAACAAAGCGTTTTTCTTTTTCACTTACGACGGCCAGCGTTCGAACGTGCCGCAGGTGCTGGATGTTCCTAACC
>JBKPNP010000067.1:0-5138 GCA_046732775.1 Acidobacteriota bacterium | reverse complement strand
TCCTGGCCGACGCGCGTGCGCGCAAAGTTAAAACGCAGCGTGTGAATGGTACTCGCGCTCTGGATCAGACGGTGCTCGGCAGTAAAGAAATGATTGCGCGATCGGAACGCGCGCGGGAACTGCGGAAAGTCCGTGGGCAATTGCTGATCGGCATTGTCAAAAGTGTATCGCGCGAACGACTGTTGTCGATCACTCCAGTTGCGATCGACGCGCCCCTGCGTGAAGTGCTGAACCACCTGTCGCTGAAAGGGAAAACTGAATTCTGCCAGGCCGCCACCGAGGTTCGCCCCGTTCGGCAGCGGATACTCGTCAAGGTAAGGACGGATGGCAGCGTTAACGGTTACGGTTCCGGTCGGCAGCACACCGCTGCGCGCGTTGAGATCGGGCACGACGGTGGAGATCGTCTGTCCCAGGTTTTCACGCAGCGATTCATAACCGAAAAAGAAAAACGTCTTGCCCTTCTTGATAGGCCCACCCACACTGCCGCCAAACTGGTTTCGTGTGAAGTCAGGTTTGCCGGTGCGATCAAAAAAGTTGCGGGCGTCGAGACTGTCGTTGCGGTGAAACTCGTAAAGCGATCCGTGCCAATCGTTGGTCCCGGATTTCGAAATTGCGTTGATCTGGCCCCCGGCGTTTCGACCAAACTCGGCTCCATAGGAATTCGCCTCAACCCGAAACTCGCGAATCGTTTCCACTCCCAACACAGTGCTGGCAGCGCTGCCGGCGGGCCCGTTGGTAAAGTCGTTCTGCGGCGTACCGTCAAGCAGGTAAACATTCGAGCGCGGATCCTGGCCGTTTATGCTCATCGCCAAACCATGGGCGACGACAGAACCGCCGTCGCGATGCGAGTAGGCGACTACACCCGGTTGCAATAACGCGAGGTCGGTATAGTTTCTGCCGTTCAACGGCAGCGCTTGGATCATTCGCTCGCTCACTAAATAACTGAGCTCGGGAGTCTGCGTGTTGACGAGTGCTTCCCCGCTTTCGACCGTGACACCCGCGCTGACATTCGCGACCTTCATTACCAGAACCACCGCAGTAGTTTCGTTAACTGTCGTTCTCACATTCGGAAACGCCAGCGGTTCGAATCCGGACGACTCAGCATGAAGCTCGTAAAGTCCAACCGGCAGGCCGGGAAAAACGAACCTTCCGTCGGCTTCACTCGTAGTAGTTCGCGTGAGTCCAGTCTCGACGTCGTTCGCAGTTACCTTAACTCCGACCAGCACAGCGCCGCTGGTGTCTTTAATGTCGCCGGTGATCGTGCTGCTGGTTTGAGCTGAAATGCTCAACGCTGTAAAGAAAATGATGGCGATTAGGCCGGGAATTGTTTTGAACATAATAACCAATGAAACCGCGCTGAATTCGTGATCCGAATGTTTTAGTGTGACGCTGGTTCGCGTTACCAATTGTACGGCGAGCTTAGGCAATCAGTTTCAGAATTGAGCGGCCACGTTGTCTCCGAAAAGCAAACAGTAATCAGCAGCGCGTGCCACAAGGTTCTATCATCGTTCACGCATTTTTGGTAATAATAAGAAGTAAGAATAATTCAGCTTCCGAAGATTCGAAATCCATCCGAGATTCCGTAAGAGGATCAGTCCATGCATTCAAGCTCGAAGTCTTTAATATTGATCGTTCTGCTCATGCTGGCAACGTCCGTGAGCGCGCAAACTCTCCGCGCTTCTCTGCGCGGCACCGTCAGCGATCCCAACGGTGCAGTTGTGCCGGGGGCGACCGTTCAAGTTTACAACATCGACACGCTGGAAAAGCGAACCGTGACTAGCAATGGCGACGGTGAATACGCCATTCCCTCTCTGCCCGCCGGGAGTTACGAATTAACTGTCACCGCCGCAGGCTTCGATCGCTTTCCGCAAAAGCTGGTGTTGCAGGTGAATCAGCAATTGCGAGTCGATCTTGAGATGCAGGTGGCGCGCGTTACTTCAGCTGCTGTCGACGCGGTAATCTTGCCGCCCACCGAACTAAAAAAGGATTCCGGGTCAGTGGGCACGGTCATCGAAAACCGGCAGGTTGAAGGTTTGCCACTCGACGGACGAAACTTTTACGAATTGACGTTACTGGTCCCCGGAGCCGCGCCCGCTGCTCCCGGCTCGGCCGGCTCCGTCCGCGGTGATTTTGCTTTCAGCGTTAATGGCGCGCGTGAAGACAGCAACAACTTCTTGCTCGACGGCGTCTACAACGTCGATCCGAAGCTTAACACGTTTGGAGTGCGGCCTTCGGTTGATGCAATTCGTGAATTTGAAATGCTGACGAGCAGTTACGACGCGAGCTTCGGCCGTAATCCGGGGGCACAGGTAAACGTCGTACTGAAGTCAGGGGGCAACAACTTTCACGGATCGCTATTCGAGTTTCATCGCAACGGCGCCCTCGACGCACGCAACTTTTTCGCGCCGGCAAGCGAGTCCAAACCTAAATACATCCGCAACCAATTTGGCGGATCGCTCGGTGGTCCGATCAGGAAGGATCGGTCATTCTTCTTCGCCGACTACGAAGGGACGCGCGCGCGCGAGGGCATAACCCGCATCACAAATGTCCCGACGCTGCTGGAACGCGCGGGCGACTTTTCGCAGTCGCACGACATCTTCGGCAATCCCGTCTTCGTAAGTAATCCGTTTCTGCCGCGCGACCCGGTGACGTTTGCCCTGCCGCCGTGCAATGCGACCAATCAAACGGGCTGCTTCCCCGGCAACCGCGTGCCGCTCGCGTTTCAGAATTCAGTGGGCCGCGCGATCGCGGCGCTCTACCCATTGCCCAATCGCAACGTGCCGTTTCAGAACTTTGTCTCCTCGCCGGTTCAACGCGATCGCAACGATAGTTTCGATGCGCGCCTCGATCAGCAGCTGACCGAGCGCACGAATCTGACGGTCCGTTATAGCTTCGGTGATCGCAATCTCTTCGAGCCGTTTACGGGAACAACCTTTTCAGTCGTGCCCGGGTTTGGCGATACGGTTTCGCGGCGCAGCCAAAACGTCATGGCCGCATTAACGTTTGTCTTCACACCGAATCTGGTTAACGAAACGCGCGCCGCTTTGAGCCGGGTAGCATCATCGGTGAACCAGGAAGCGAGCCATCTCAATCAGGAGTTGGGCCTGCCGGTGATCTCGCCGAATGCGCGTGACGCCGGCTTGAGCTTTATCACCGTGACCGGCTTTTCACCGCTCGGCGATGAAGGCAACAACCCGCAAAACAGCGTCACGAACATCTACCAAATTCTCGACACCGCAAGTTACGGACGCGGCAGCCACCTGATCAAGTTCGGCCTCGATTTCCGCTTCGCGCAGCAGAACGCTTTTCGTGATGTTGAGTCGCGCGGCCGTATCCAGTTTTCACCTTTCGCACAGGTTTCCGGCAATGCACTCGCGGATTTGTTGCTTGGTTTCCCGTTGCTAAGCAGCGTCGCTCGCGTCGATAACCCGCAGCACTTGCGCACGCAGAGTTACAATTTTTTCATTAACGACAGCTTTCGTGTTACGCCCCGCCTGACCCTGACCGGCGGCCTGCGCTACGAACTCAACACGCCGCCGGTCGACACGGCGGACCGCGCGAATGTCTACGACGTAACTACCGGAACACTGGTACGAGTGGGGACGAACGACGTCCCGCGCGGCGCTTTCAAGTCTGACAAAAATAATTTCGCGCCGCGGGTTGGGCTTGCCTGGACAATCGGGGGGCAGGAGCGAACAGTTCTGCGCGCCGGCTATGGCATTTATTACGACCAGTCTCCGCTGTCGCCGGGTGAGGCGTTGTATTTCAACTCGCCTTACTTCGACAACAACATTTTCTTTTCGCTGCCGGGATTGCCTTTAACACTCGCGAACCCGTTCCCGGCTTTCTTCCCTTTCCCGCTACCGGATTCCGCGCTCGCGATTCAACGCGACTTGAGCACCGCCTACATGCAGCACTGGAACCTGAACGTGCAACATGAAGTCCGGCGCAACAGCGTTTTGGAAATCGGTTACGTCGGATCTAAAGGCACGAATTTGCTGACGGCGCGCGACATCAATCAGCCGCAGCCAAGCGTTTTGCCGCCAGGCCTGCCGTTCGTACCGCGTCCGAATCCGCACTTCGACGATATCGATTTGCTCGAGTCGCGCGCGAATTCCAACTACCACAGCCTGCAGGCAAAATTTCAGCAGCGCTTGACGCAGGGACTCGCAACGCTGGTGTCCTACACCTGGTCTAAGTCGATCGACGACGCGTCAAACTTCTTCAGCAGTGCCGGCGATCCAAACTTTCCCCAGAACAGCTACAACACGCGCGCTGAACGCGGCCGTTCAAACTTCGATGTCAGGCATCGCCTGTCAGCCAGCTACTCTTACGATTTACCGTTTGGCAAGGGACGAAAGTTCGTAAACGACGCGGGGTTCGCGACCACGCTGCTGTCAGGTTGGCAGAGTTATGGAGTTGTGACACTGCAGAGCGGTCGCCCGTTCACCGTCGCACTTGTGTCTGAACTCGACAACAGCGGGACTGGACGATCGATTCTCGGCTTTGGCGCAAACGACCGCCCGAACGTCGTTGGTAATCCGACGCTCTCGAATCGTTCACCCGCGCGATGGTTCAACCAGGCCGCCTTCGCTTTTCCGGCTCCGGGAACTTTTGGAAATGCCGGGCGCAACATTCTCGATGGCCCCGGCTATCAGAACGTGAATGCGTCGCTGCTGAAAAACACGATGCTGTCCGAAAGATTCAACCTGCAATTGCGAGCTGAAATTTTCAACCTGTTCAATCATCCAAACTTCAACCTGCCCGACAACTTCCTGGGCTCGCCGACGTTTGGACAAATCACGTCGGCGCGCGATCCGCGACACATACAGTTTGGCGCGAAGTTGCTGTTCTAAAATCTCTTTCTCTGTGCAACCTTCGTGTTCTCTGTGCCTCCGTGGTGGGTGTGTTGCCTGAATTATTCCACCAGGGAGGCACAGAGAACACGGAGTTGCACAGAGAAACTAAATAGGTACGACGGCCGCGAGCTTGCTGTCGTTTCGGAGGACTCACCATGAATTCGACACGCTTGTCGACGCTTCTTATTTGCTCGACGCTATTCTCATCCGTCGCAGTCGCACAAGAGTGGACGCAGTGGCGCGGACCAAACCGCGACGGCAAAGTTACGGGCGCAACGC
>JBKPNP010000066.1:0-1543 GCA_046732775.1 Acidobacteriota bacterium | reverse complement strand
AGCACTGGCAAGGAAGGCCAGGGAATCGTGCCGGTAGTTGGCGAACCTCTGGGTGAGCCTTCGTCGTATGCGAACGATCGCACGTTCGTTTCGATCAGCGTGGGCCAAGCTGAATCACAAACGAGCGCCAAGCTTAAGGCGCTTGAGAAGGCGGGTCATCCAGTGGTTTATCGTACGCTGGTTGATCTGTATGACCTGGGCGCGGAATTCTTCTTGTGGGAGTTTGCGACTGCTTTCGCGGGCTGGCGCTTAGGCATCAACCCGTTTGACCAACCGAACGTGCAGGAGTCGAAGGACGCGACCAAGTCAATCCTCGAAACATACGAGCGCGAAGGCAAACTCGAAGACCAGAATGTGACTGCCAGTGGTGACCCACTTACGGTTTATGGAGGCTCGAGCAATCGCGGCACGGTCGCAGACGCCTTGAGTGAATACTATCGCGCGATCAAACCCGGTGATTATGTGGCGTTGCTCGCGTACATCGAGGAAACGGAAGAAACGGAAGCGGCGTTGCAGAGTTTGCGTACGACTATTCGCACCGCAACTGGTTGCGCGACGACGGTGGGTTATGGTCCGCGCTTTCTCCACTCTACCGGGCAGTTGCATAAAGGCGGTCCCGACTCGGGCGTGTTCATTCAAATTACTGCGCCGGACAAAGTTGATTTCGCGGTACCCGGCTCGACCTACAGTTTCGGCATTCTCAAAGACGCGCAGGCGCTCGGGGATTTTCAGTCGTTAATCAAGCACGGCAGGCGCGCCATTCGAGTTGATCTCGGAAATGACGTGGTGCCGGGGTTGAAGAAGCTTCAGGAAGCGCTCAGCACTCAAGAGTCAGACACGCGACCCAACTAGGGACGTAACGCAAACTGTTAGTTTGCGTTGTGGGGCAGAGCACGCAAACTAACAGTTTGCGTTACGCCAGACACTAACGACGAAAAAGTAAGCAACATGACAACCGCAAAAATTGGACTGATCGGCCTGGGCGTGATGGGGCAGAATCTAGCCCTGAACATCGAACGCAATGGTTTCCCGATCGCGGTCTACGATCGCGAGCCACCCGTGCTGAACGCTTTCATCGCGCGCGAGGGCGGCAAGCAGATTTTCGGCAGTCACACGCCCGAAGAGTTCGTGAAATCACTCGAGCGACCGCGCAAAATTATTCTGCTGGTTAAGGCCGGCGATCCGGTCGACTGGACAATCAACCTTATCAAACCGGTTCTCGAAGCCGGCGACATCATCATCGATGGCGGCAACTCCTACTTCAAAGACACTGAACGCCGCGAGAGGGAACTGAAAATCGCCGGCCTGTTCATGATCGGTTCGGGAACTTCCGGAGGCGAGAAGGGTGCGCTGCTGGGACCGAGCTTGATGCCGGGTGGCGACGCCGGCGCTTACGAACTGATTCGTCCGATCTGGGAAGCGATTGCCGCGAAAGTTCCCGACGGTCCGTGCGTCACCTACATCGGTCCTGGTGGCGCCGGCCATTTCGTGAAAATGGTTCACAACGGCATCGAGTACGGCGATATGCAGTTGATAGCCGAGA
>JBKPNP010000065.1:0-7402 GCA_046732775.1 Acidobacteriota bacterium | reverse complement strand
AACTTCATGCCGTATTCGCGCGATCCGGAAACGCTCGCGCGGCCCTACGCAATTCCGGGGACGCCGGGACTCGAGCACCGCATCGGCGGTATCGAAAAACAGCACATCACCGGCAACGTCAACTACGATCCGGAAAATCATCATTTAATGGTGAAGTTGCGACAGGAAAAAGTTGACCGCGCCGCGAATGATATTCCGCTCATCGAAGTGTTTGGTGAACCGACGGGTAAGGTGTTGGTGTTGGGTTGGGGTTCGACCTACGGCTCAATCAGCACCGCGGTCGAAAAACTTCAAGCCGAAGGCAAGAGTGTTTCGAGTGCGCACCTGCGTTACCTGAATCCATTCCCGAAGAACCTCGGCGAGGTGCTGGCAGGCTTTGAAACAGTAATTATTCCGGAGATGAATCTGGGTCAGCTTTGCACGATGGTGCGCGCGCGCTACTTGATTGATGCCGTTCCCTTTTCAAAAGTTAAGGGCCGGCCATTTCAGATTCGCGAGATCGTGCGCAAGGTCGAGGAGTATTTGTAACTAACCGCCGCTGGGCCCGCAGGCATTTTGCCTGCAGATGAGAGCGCAGCGCGAAACAGAACGCGGCCACCCAACGCGTGTCAAGATTAGATTATGAGCACTGAAATACAACTCATGTCCGCTGATGAGCTTCTGGCTTTACCTCGAGGCGAGTTTCGCTATGAACTCGTCAATGGAGCTCTGAAGAAGATGTCACCAGCCGGACATAACCACGGAAAATTAATAATCCGCCTCACCGTGCCCCTTGCCCGATATGTGCAGGAACGTCGCCTGGGTGAAGTTTACGCTGCTGAAACCGGATTTAAACTAACTTCGAATCCTGACACCGTTCTCGCACCCGATATCGCTTTTATACGTCGTGAAAGAGTCGATCAAATTGGAAATACGCCTGGGTATTGGCCTGGGCCGCCCGATCTCGCGGTGGAAGTAAATAGTCCATCGGATACGATTCGGGAAGTTGAAGACAAGGTGGGAGAGTGGCTGGAATTTGGGGCCCGACTAGTTTGGGTAGTTAGTGCGAAGCTGCGAAACGTTACCGTCTACCGATCACTTACCGACGTCTCCATTCTTACCGAAAAAGACACGCTTGATGGCGGAGACCTCGTGCCGGGTTTTCAAATTCGGATCGCAGAAATATTTGCAGATTAGTTAACAGTCTTAAGGAGCATTCATGAGCACTGGTAATGGTACTAACGGCAATGGCAATAAACCCATCGTCGAAGCCGTTTCGGCTGACAGCGAAGTTGGATCAGCAGTTTCCGGAAAAGTTGCGCCGCCTCCGGGGCAGCAGAAGAAGGCAGACTTCGTTTCCGATCAGGAAGTGCGTTGGTGCCCGGGTTGCGGCGACTACGCGATTCTCAACAACGTGCAAAAAGTGATGCCGGAACTCGGCATCCCGCGCGAAAAGATCGTCTTCGTTTCCGGCATCGGCTGCTCGTCGCGTTTCCCGTATTACATGAACACCTACGGCTTCCACTCGATTCATGGTCGCGCGCCCGCAATCGCCACCGGCATCAAGTGCGCGAATCCGGACTTGAGCGTTTGGGTGATCACCGGCGATGGCGACGCGCTGTCGATCGGCGGCAACCATTTCATCCACGCCATTCGCCGCAACCTCGATCTCAATTACATACTCTTCAACAATCGCATCTATGGCTTAACCAAGGGCCAGTACAGTCCCACCTCTGAATTCGGTAAGAAGACGAAATCAACTCCGGTCGGCACGATTGACTATCCAATCAATCCGCTCTCGCTCGCCATCGCCAGCGAGTCGACCTTCGTGGCGCGTTCGATCGACATCGACGTGAAGCATCTCGGGGGCGTAGTTGAAGCCGCGGCTCGACACAAAGGCATTTCGTTTATCGAGGTCTATCAGAACTGCAACATTTTCAATGACCACGCCTTCGATTCGTTTGCCGAACGAAGCGTGCGTATGGATCGCGTTCTTTATCTCGAGCACGGTAAGCCGATGATCTTCGGCAAGGATCGCAGCCGCGGCATTCGCATGAACGGCGCGCATCCGGAAGTCGTGACCATCGGAGAAAACGGCATCACTGAAAACGATCTGCTGGTTCACGATATCTACCTCCAGGATCCGTCAGTCGCCTTCATGCTCGCGCGCATGGAACAGCCCGACTTCCCGCAGCCGGTGGGAATCTTCCGCGCGGTCGAGCGCAAGACCTACGAAGAGCTGATGGTCGAACAGATCGATGCCGCCGTCGCGAAATTTGGCCCCGGCAGTCTGGAAAAACTAATCAACAGCGGCGACACCTGGGTCGTGGACTGATTTCGGATTGCGGAATGGGGAATGCGGAATTCGGGCGCGCCCGAACCTTCGCGTTCCTTTCGCAAACGAATTCTTACATTCTGAAAATCCGCATTCGCAAATCCCCAGTCCGCAATCGCTATGAACTGTCCTAGTTGTGGTCACGAAAACATCGACGGCATCGACCGTTGCGAGAATTGTCTGGCGCCTTTTCGGCAACTCGACATTCCCAGCGCTGATGCGGCGGAAGGCCTCGCGCGTTCCGTAATGGCAGACAATCTCGGACGGTTGCGACGAGAAGAACCAATTTGCGTTCCTCGCAATACCCCCGCGCTCGACGTCGCCTTCCTGATGAAAAATTCAAATACCGGTTGCGCGCTGGTAGTTGAAAACGGCAATCTGGTTGGCATCTTCACCGAACACGACGTGCTGTTGAAGATGACGGAAGATCCGGGCAGCCTAACTTCGGAAAACGCCGCCGGGATTCTGGTTGGCGACCTGATGAGCCCGAACCCGGAGACTCTCAACGAAACCGACTCGGTGGCGGAAGCACTCAACAAAATGTCGCTGGGCCGTTACCGCCACCTTCCTTTCCGTAAAGCCGATGGCAGCTTTGCCGTCGCCTCGATTCAATCCGTCCTTAAGTACATTGCCCAGGAAGACTGGTGATCCGGGCTGCGCTTTCCCGCCTATCCGCTGCTTAATGTTTCCAGTCCTGTCCAGAACGCGCTGTCCCGCGCGCAAGTCCCGGCGATTAATGCGTTCATCTACTTGCAGAACGGGCAACGCCCAAAGGTGATCTCCGGTCTAACGATGGCCACAGTCACCCCGAAGTTTGCCGCTCTTGCAAACTTTAAAGCCATGAAAACCACTACGAACGGCAGTAACGAAGCTCATGAAAACAATCATCTCGATCGCGTTATTAAGCTTTCTGTACCTGTTGCCCTCAGCGGCCCAGCAAAGCGATTACACAAAATTAAAGTCCGACGCCGAACAACTCTACGCAGCCGGTTCCTATGCGAAGGCCAACGAGATTTACGCGAGCGTCAACCAGACGGCGTTATCACCGGCCGAGGTTCGCTGGGTTGAATTTCGTATTGCTGACACTTCATGGCGCGCTCGCGCCGGCACCGAAACCAGCGACACCACCGTTTACGAAAAGGCGCAGAAGCAGCTCGAGGATTTAATCCGTTCGCATGACAAAGAGGAAGATCGAGATCTCGTTTGGGCCGAGTCACATGAGTCGCTCGGCGACTTTTTCTGGACCCGTCGCAACCAGATGAACTGGGGACTTGCCTGGCCGCATTACCAGCAGGCGCTGGAATGGTGGGCCGGTCAGCGTGATATCAACGCCGCGCGTCAACGATACCTCGCGATAGTCTTCAAAGCCGCCGAGCCGCCGAGTCCCAACGAATATTACTTCTATACTTATTACGGCAATTACATTCCGCTCAATATCCTCGAGAACGCTCTCAAGATCAGTGTGAGCCCGAACGATGCAGCGCATCTGCATTTTCTCATCGCCATGACCATGCGTTACACGGGCGGCGATTGGGAAGGCCGGCAGCGTGTTCCGGAGGAATTTGAAGCCGCGCTCAAGGAAGGTAAGAAGACTGCGTGGTATGACGATGCGCTGTTCAACTACGCACAGTGGATGAACGAGACCGGCATGATTCGCCAAACGGAGAATGGCGAATGGCAACAGGAAGCTGACTACATCGCAGCTCTCGAACTTTACCGCCGCCTTACCAGAGAGTTTGCGAAAGGCGAGACGCGATATTACGACCAGGCAGTCGAACAAATAAAACAGATCCTCGAGCCAACTCTTGGCGTTGGCGTTTCCAACATCTTCCTGCCTGATTCGGAACTTCAATACAGCCTTAACGCCCGCAATCTGAAGCGAGTCGACCTCGCGCTTTACCGGATCGATCTCACCCGGGATGTGCGGTTCACCAAGAACATCGAAGAGGACGAAGGCGAAGGTGATGTGGAAAGCTGGATCCAGAAAGTTCGCCTGACGGGACGCGTGCCGGCGAAAACGTGGTCTAGAGAAATCGACAGCAAGTCAGACCACAAGCCATACAGCGAGGAGCTGCACCTCGACGGCAAGTTCCCCCTTGGCGCCTACTTGCTCGAAGCCCGCAGCGGATCGCTCTCGGCCCGCGATCTGGTTTTAATCACCGACGTCTCAGTCGTGTTGAAGTCCTCAGCCAAACAAGCGCTGGTTTATTTCACCAATGCGCTGACGGGCGCTCCCCTCGCCAACGCAAACGTCACCCTCTGGGAAACGTTTTATGTCAACGACAAGTGGCGTGCACGACGATTAGCGCAGGCAACAAACAGCGATGGCCTTGCCGTTTTCAAGTTAAGCAATGCGGCCAACAGCAGAAATCTCTTTGCCGCAGCCTCGAGCAGCGTCGGAAACAATGAACGCCAGGCGTTTGCCGGCGGCTATGCAAACGGCACGAGTGAAGTCGGTGATTCCTGGCGCATTTATGCTTTCACCGACCGCCCTGCCTATCGCCCGCGCGAAACAGTGCAATGGAAGTTTATCGCGCGACGTTTCGGCTCGAACGGTTATACGACTCCGGCTAATCAAGTCGTCGAATATCAAATCAACGATCCGCGCGGCACCAAAGTGAGCGAGGGCAAAGCCACGCTCAACAGCTTCGGCAGTGCCTGGTCTTCGCTCGAGCTCGGCGAACAATTGCCGCTCGGCGAGTACAACATTCAGTTCTGGGATAGCGGCAGGCAGAACAGCATTGGCAGCGCGAAGCTGTTTCGTCTCGAAGAGTACAAGCTGCCCGAATTCAAAGTCTCGGTGCAGACTCCGGAAGAGAAAGGCAGGAAGAAGGCTTTTCGTCTCGGAGAAAAAGTCGAAGTAAACATTCAGGCCGATTACTACTTTGGTGGGCCAGTCAGCAATGCATCAGTTGAAGTAGTCGTTTACCAGAATCCCTTCTATCACTACTGGTATCCCCATCGCGATTACCCCTGGTATTACGATGACGTGGCCCGGCAGCAAGGCCGCTACTACGGCGGACAAGGACAGGTTGTAAAACGCGAAACGATTAAGACCGACGCGACCGGCAAGGCGCTGCTGACCTTCGACACACCGCGCGAAAACTATAACCAGGACTTCGAGTATCGCATCGAGGCTCGCGTAACCGATTCATCGCGACGTGAAATCATCGCGAGCGACAACGTGCGCGTCACCCGGCAGCGCTACTACGTTTACCCACGTCCGCAAAACAATTTATACCGGCCGCAAAATAAAGTTACGGTCGACTTCAAAGCGCTCGACGCTAATGAACAGCCAGTGGTTACGGAAGGCACGGTCAAGGTCACACGCGAATACTGGTGGGAAGTTTGGATTGATCCCAACGGCCATGAAGTTAAGGGCAACGAGCTGCGTCTCCTGCGCGAGAAGGAAAGCGTATTTCCACCGCTTGTCGCGCGCGGACAGAAAGGCTGGCGCCTGAAGTTTCGCGGTTATCAGCAGGACGAGATTCTCACGCAAACGGTCAAGACTGATGCGGAAGGTGCGGCGCAATTTCAGTTCACGCCCGAGCGCGAGGGCTACTATCACGTTGCCTGGCAGAGTAGTCAGGTGCTGCCCGGTGCGGTCACAGCGAAACGCGATCGCTTTCTCTCGCCGGTGAAAGCCGACACCTACGTGTTCGTCGCCACCAACGCGAGCCGCGATATTGGCTACCATCACGAAGGCGTCGAAATCATCGTCGACAAAGACACTGTGCGTGCTGGCCAGGTCGCTCCGGTAATGCTGTCGACTAACGAAAACGATAGCTATGTACTGTTCACCGTTGAAGCCGAGGATTTGTTCAGTTACCAGGTAATTCACGTTACCGGTAATGCGAAGCTCATCGAATTGCCCATCGAAGAAAAGCATGTCCCGAACATTTACCTGCGCGCCCTGCTAATCAGTGACGCAGAGGTTTATCACGACTCGAAAGAGCTGGTGGTGCCGCCGGTGCAGCAATTCCTGACTATCGATGTGAAGTCTGATCGGGAGCAGTATCAACCTCGTGAAGAGGGGACGCTTTCGATTACAGCCAAAGACGCTAACGGCAGACCGGTCGCCGCGGAAGTCGCACTCGGCCTGGTTGACGACTCAGTCAAATATATCCAGCAGGACTACGCTGGCGATCCGCGACAGTTTTATTACGGCACCAAACGATCCGAAGGGATACAAACGCAAACCACATTTGATCAGAAGTCCTATCTGCGTTTGGTCGAAGTGGCCAAGGGACGATTAGTAGACAGCAAAGACGTTGGACGTGACGAAGACGACGCGGAAAGCGAGCTGGTCACCGTGGGCCCCGGTGGCTCTGGCGGCGGGGCACCCAATGAAGCTGTCGACGTGGTCGCCGGTGCGAGGTTTGAGAATCGGGCTGCCAAATCGGCCCCCGTTTCAAGGAGCATCACCGAGTTACCCGTGAACGCTCGGCGCGCCGATTCGCTTGCGAACCTGAGCGCTGCGGCACCACCCCCGGCACCGGGTCAGCAACCGGCGGTGCAGGTGCGCAGCGACTTTCGTTCGACGATCCTCTGGCTACCGGATGTTTCCACTGACGCAAACGGCTTCGCTAGTGTGAAAGTGAAGTACCCGGATTCGTTAACCACCTGGAGCGCAACCGTTCGCGCGGCGTCCGCCGGCAACCAGTTCGGCATCGGCACTGCGGCAATGCGAACCAAACAACCGCTGATCGTCAGGCTGCAGGCGCCCCGCTTTTTCGTGGTAGGCGATCAGGTGACCGTATCCGGAGTAATTAACAACAACACGGATCAGACGATGCGAGTGGGTTCGTCGTTGACTGCGGAAGGATTAACGATTGCGGGGCTGCTCGTGGTCGGCAAGCCGGTGAAGAACGAGCAGTCAACCATCGAGGTCAAGCCAGGCGCGGAGCAGCGCGTCGATTGGCTCGTCTCTGCAACCGATGCGCGTTCCTTCAAGTTAAAAGTCGAAGCGCGCGGCGAGAAGTATGCCGATGCGATGGAGAAAAGCTTCGTCGTCTACGAGCATGGGATTGAAAAGTTCGTCTCGCGATCCGGCAAGCTGCGCGGCGACAGCGTTGCCGTCAAGCTGGA
>JBKPNP010000064.1:0-2045 GCA_046732775.1 Acidobacteriota bacterium | reverse complement strand
ACTCTGTTGCGAACATTATCGAGGCAATGGGCTTTGAACGTGCCGGGACGCACGGCACCACCGCAGCGTTAGCGCTATTAACTGACGCGGTGAAAAAAGGCGGCGCCATGGCCAGCGCTTCGGTTGGCGGGATGAGCGGTGCTTTCATTCCGGTTTCCGAAGACGCCGGCATGATCGAGGCGGCGCAAGTTGGCGCCTTATCGCTGGACAAGCTCGAAGCCTGGACCAGCGTCTGTTCCGTAGGTATCGACATGGTCGCGGTGCCCGGCTCGACTTCCGCCGAGACTATCTCCGCAATCATCGCTGATGAGATGGCCATTGGCGTGATGAACAACAAGACAACCGCGGTACGAATCATTCCGGTGCCGGGGCGCGGCGTGGGCGAGATGGTTGAGTTTGGCGGGCTGCTGGGCAGCGCTCCGATCATGGCCGTCAACGCGTTCTCTTCTGCAGGCTTCATTCGTCGCGGCGGACGTATTCCCGCACCGATCCATTCGCTGCGCAACTGAGCTGTTGGCGTTGTTTGAGCCGAGGTTGACAGTCGGCTACCGAGCCATTCGGTGAATGTAGCGATCCACGCCGGTGCAGTAGCCCGACAGTTATGGAGGGCTACGTTGGCACTCAACGTTTGGTGCGAGGCAACGTTGATGATTGGTAGCCACAGGTCGCGACCTCCAAAAGCGGTGACAGGTCACCGCACTCCGAAAGTCGTGCGCAGATGGTTAGGCTTAAGGTGTGGCGTTGGTTGAATGAGCGATCTATGCCGGCGCGGGATTGCTCAGTCAACCCTCTGGACAAATGGCCCGACAGGGCTTAAGTTTGCGCATCGGACAGCATAAGGAGCGCGTAGAAAATGGCGGAAGCACTCGGCATGGTGGAATGCATGGGGTTGGTGGCGATGATCGAAGCCGCCGACGCAATGGTCAAAGCTGCGAACGTGCGCCTCGTCGGGTGGGAAAAAATTGACGCTGGCCTGGTGACGGCGATCGTGCGCGGCGACGTCGCAGCGGTGCGTGCGGCTGTTGACGCCGGAGCCGCGGCAGGTAGAAAAGTGGGCCAGGTGGTTTCAACGCATGTGATTCCGCAACCGCACGGTGAGGTTGATGAAGGCTTGCCTGTTTTGAGAACAGGTGAAACTACCAAGAAGAAGATCAGCGGCTCCGTGCGCGCGAAGTAGGGTTCGAAGGCTACGACCCACTCGCTACCGCAGGTGGTGCTGACCTCACCATGAACGCCATTCATCTTCGATTTTGTTCGCCATGGGTCTCTCGCTTTACTTCCTTCGCCACGGTCAGACTGAACAGAGTCGGGAAGATGTCTTCTGTGGGTCAGGCCTGGATCCCGAATTGACCGCCGATGGTTTGCAGATGGCTCAGGCCTTTGCCGCTGCCTATCACTCGCTCGCGTGGCAAGCCATCTACACCAGCAAATTAAAACGGACCATTGCCACTGCCGCACCCCTTTGCGCCCAGCTCGGCCTCACTCATCAAGAGCGGGACGGGCTGAACGAGATCGCTTACGGTCAATGGGAAGGTAAAACGAGGGAACAGATCGACCGTGATCATCATGATGACTACGTGAGCTGGATGGCCGATCCCGCCTGGCATGCGCCGACCGGTGGCGAGTTGGCGATTACCGTGGCTCGCCGAGCACTGCAGGCAATCGATGAAATTACCGCTCAGTTCGGCGCCGGGAATGTGCTGGTCGTGTCGCACAAAGCGACCATACGGATACTTCTTTGCAGCTTGCTCGGAATTGACGTTGGGCGTTTTCGTTACCGTTTGGGTTGCCCGGTCGGTTCGGTAAGCGTCGTCGAGTTTGCTACGCACGGTCCGCTGCTTCATTCATTAGCGGATCGGTCTCACCTCAGCGAATCACTGCGCGCTTTGCCGGGAACGTAGTCACGCCCCGCCTATCATATTTCCCTCTGGCTTATCAGATTGATCAATAATCTTGTAAGTGATAACGCGCAATTCGGGAGGAACTTATGGCGACCAAAAAGCGGAGTACCCTTGGTCAGTTACTTGAGCGATTTTCCTGGCACG
>JBKPNP010000063.1:0-2450 GCA_046732775.1 Acidobacteriota bacterium | reverse complement strand
GAAAAAGTGGTTAACGAGCCGGTTGACAAAAATGCTCCGGTCGCGGTTACTCAGGAGAAGTAAGATCGATGGGGCTCATCGTCGGTCTCTCAGTCGTAGCAAGCGTTGGCTGGTATTTGGTGTTTAATGAAGCTGCGCGCGAGAAGTTTTACCCCAGGCACCGGTTCTTCTTTCGGGAAACGGAAGAAAGTAAGAAATTTGATATGGACGTGTCGCTGGCGACGTCGTTAATTGCGGCGATTTTTTGTAGCACTATGTTGGCGGCCATCTTGATAATAGGTTTGTTAAGTCTGTTTCGATAACCTCAATGGAAAGTGCAAGCATAACTATCTGGATCGCGTTTCTCGCGGGGATTCTTTCATTCCTTTCGCCTTGCGTGTTGCCGCTCGTGCCCGGCTACATTTCATTGATGTCCGGCGTGAGTATTGACCGGCTGAAGGAAGGCGGATCGCAAGGGAACGCACGTCGCGCAGTGATCGTAAACTCGCTGGCCTTTAACGCCGGGCTGTCCGTGATCTTCCTGGCGCTGGGCACGACCGCTGGTTTAGTCGGTGCGTCGATCATCAGCAATCCCTGGGTACGCGGAATCGGCGGCGTCATCATTATCCTGTTCGGGTTGCAGTTAATTGGTCTGCTGAAAATTTCCACGCTCTACAAAGACACGCGTTTCTTTTCAAACGAAAAGCCGCGCGGCGCGCTCGGCTCGTTCACTTTGGGAATCGCCTTTGCGGCGGGTTGGACGCCCTGCATCGGTCCGATTCTCGGCGGCATCATCGGCCTGGCGGCCGCCAGCGGCGGTTGGCGCAGCGGTCTGTTACTCTCCGCTTTTTATTCGGCGGGACTCGCGATTCCTTTCCTGCTGACCGGACTCGGCATCAACCAGTTTCTCGCGTTCTACGGAAAGTTTCGCAGGCACCTGCATAAGGTCGAAGTCGTTTCGGGCGTAGTGCTGATCGTTGTCGGGTTGTTGGTTATGAGCGGGCAATCGACGCTGCTAACGAGCTCGAAACTCGCAAAGTGGCTGCCTAACGCTGAAAGCTGGATCAAAGTTAATCCGCCGGCCGTTCCTACAGCCGCTCCGGTTGCCACGAATTTCGAGATTGCTCCGTCGGTTCAGTTTCAAACACTCAGCGGGCAGCCGTTCACGTTGGGCGATCTGCGCGGTCATGTAGTGCTGCTGAATTTTTGGGCCACCTGGTGCATTCCCTGTCGCGAAGAAATTCCGGTCCTGAATGCGATGCAACACGATCTCGAAGGCCGCGGCCTGAAGATCGTAGGCGCTTCTTTGGAAGACGACGTCGCGGGCGTGCAGTCGTATCAGCAGGATGTGCGGAAGTTTGAATACCAGGTGTTAGTCGGTGGCGATGATGCGAAAGCGAAGTTTGGCGGTACGCCTTTGCCAACCACTTACCTGATCGATCGAGAGGGACGCATTCGTCAAAAAATTATCGGCGCGCGCGATCGCGCCGGTTGGGAAGCGGCTGTGCAGCCACTGCTCGCGGAAGCACCGGTAACCGCTCAGAAAACCGAATGAGGTTAACGCGTAATTTTCGCCTTTTAACTGTACCCCAGAAAGTCCCGGCAGTATGGAGACGACATCATGAAGAAAATTTTGTTAATTCTGGCGCTCGTAACAATGGCCTGTTTGCCTGCCGCGGCCTTCGCTCAGGACGGACACGAGTATTCGCCCCTCGTCGAGAAAACGGTTAACTACAAAAATTGGACGCTCAACGATCTCAAGGACAACAAGCCTACTGATTTGCGCTCGCTCGTCCAGGGGAAAAAACTGGTGATGGTAGTTTACTTCGCGCCATGGTGTCCGAACTGGCGCAATGAAGCACCGGTGGCGGCGCGGCTCTACGAGAAGTACAAAGATCAGGGCTTCGCGGTTGTCGGCGTCAGCGAATACGGCGCGCGCGACACGGTTAACGCATTCTTTGCTCCGGCGGGCGCGCCTTATCCAGTCGTCAGCGAATCAGAAACGCGCGACGATCGTGAGAAAACACTGCACTTCGGTTATCGGCAGTTAACCGGCGACACGCGCCGCTGGGGTTCACCCTGGAATATCTTTCTCGAGCCCGCAAAACTTTCGAAAACCGGTGACGTGTTGACTGAAAAAGCATGGGTGGTTAACGGCGAATTGATTGAAGCAGATGTCGACAAGTTCATCGCCGATCGTTTGAAAGCGACCACGGCTGCGGTAATTACACCTTGTAAAGAGTAGCTTTTAGAAATCGTTTTGACGTGAAAGGGCACGCGCCGGCGCGTGCCTTTTTCTTTTGGCGATTTACCATTTTCGCCGCTTCATTGCTACTATCTGCGGCTCTTTAATGTCCGACAAACTTGCGGTTTGTCGTAACTGCTGTGGAGAAAGATCTCGACAAACTGAAGTTTGTCGAACGCTATCATTCATGAAACTTCGCTTGCTTTATCACGGCCACTGCTTCGAC
>JBKPNP010000062.1:0-3082 GCA_046732775.1 Acidobacteriota bacterium | reverse complement strand
ACGGACATTGATAACCGGCAGATGGAAGTTATCGTCAACGAGGATCAGCTTTCCCTCGCCATTGGCAAGCGCGGGCAGAACGTGCGGCTCGCCACCAAACTGGTCGGCTGGAACATCGATATCCGCAGCGAAGAAGAAATCAAGCGCGAAGTGACCGAGCAGATGGGTGCGCTCATCGCCTCGGGCGCCTCGGTCCCGCTTTCAGTTATTGAAGGCCTGACGGCCCAACAAACCGATACGCTGGCCGAACATGGGATTAACGACATCGACGCGCTGACCCAGACCACGATCGACGACCTCGTTGAGTTCCTCGACCTGAGTTTGGACGAGGCCGAAGTGATTCTCAGAGCTGCGAAAGACGTGGTGGCAATGCGCGACCGCACGCTGCAAGCAGGCGAGGAAGCTGCCGCGGAAACGTCTGAACCTGCCGGTGACGAACTGGAAACCGCGACAGACGCCGACGAGGATTCAGCTGCCCCAGCTGCCGAAACATCGACCGACGAAGGTTACGACGAAGCAGTCGAAGCCGGCGTGCCGTTTGGCGCGGAAGCCGAAATCCTGGCGCAGGGATCAGCCGATCCGGTGGCGCTAACTGAGGCGGAACCGATCAGTGAAGCTGATCTGGTGCTTCAGGAGGCCGGTCGCGATCTGCGTCCGGACACTATCGTCCCAGCTCCCGATTTAAGTTCCAGCGAAGTCCAGGCGATCGAAAGCCTGGAAGGTTTTGAAGAATTCGCCGCCGCGGACAACGCGAGCGAAGATCAAACATCAGCTCCCGCAGATTCAGACGTCGCCGCAGACAGCGAGAGCAGTGATGAAGAGAAGCAGGATGCTTCACCCGATGCGGCAAATTAGTACCAGCTCAATCGCCGGTTCGTCCGGCGATTTGTGTTGCTCGCTTTCCCGCCACTCGTACGCGTTGCGCCTTTGATGCACGCTTCAAGTGGTTAAAGCGAAAGGGTCTTTAAACCACTTGAAGTAGCCGGACGCAGGAATTTGAGCGTCCGAAAAGGAGTGCATGAGCGTTTCCTCTAAGATTCGAATCTACGATCTCGCTAAAGAGCTGAAGCTTGACACCAAGCGCCTCATCGAAGAGGTGCGCCGTGAAGGCGTCGACGTGAGCGTGCCGTCCAACTCCGTCTCCAAAGAGTTGGCGGAAAAAATTCGCAACAAGTACTTCCCGAAAAAAGAGGCTGCGGTTAAGCGCGGCGTCCGCGTAGTCAAACGTGCCGAGCGTGCGACCGAAGAGTTGCCGCCGCTGGAAACGGTTGAAGCCGCCGCCGAAGTCGCTCCTCCAGAGGACGCAGCACCCGAGGCTGCGCAACCCGAAGTAACGCCGCCAACGCCGCAACCTGAAGTTAGAACTCCCGCGACCAAGATACTCAGGAAACTCGCCCCGGCGGTTCGAGCTGAGCCACCACCGGCTGCGGATGCCGGCGCTCCGGCAATCGCAGCAGAACCGTCAACTGCGTCGGAAACCATCCCAGTTGCAGACACGGCGGAACTCGCCCCATCAGAAATGGTGGCAGAAACCGTCGCGCCCGCAACGATCCCGGGCGTGGCGCCACCGTCACGCCAGGTTAGAGTTTTGCGACCAACTGTCGCTGCGCTGAACGCCGGCATTCGTCCCGGTGAGCGCGCGCCCACGCCGGTTGTTGTGCCCCCGCCGACACCGCGCGACCGCGCCGATCGCGGCAGTGGTCGTCTCAGAGAACGCACGCCGCTTTCAAAGACTGAACGGCTCGGCACGCCAGGCGAAACAGCGACGCCACAAACCACCTACATTCCACCGCCGGATGCCGGTCGCCGGCGTTCGCGCCGCGCACCGACGCGCGGTGGCCGCAAGGTCGAGGGTAAAACGGGTCGCTTCGAAAAGGGCGATTTCGTTCCGCCGCCGCGCGCCTTATCGCTTGAAGATCGTATTGCCGGCAGGATGGAATCTCCTTCTGTTCCCGGCGAGATGAAATCGGCCCGTATCGTCGAAGGTTCGACCGTTAAAGAGTTTGCCGAGAAACTTGGCATCAAGCCGAAAGACATCGTCAGCCTGCTGTTGCAGCGCGGCGTGTTCGCTACCATCAATCAACCGTTGAACGACGACGTGGCGATCGACCTCGGCAAGCGCTTTGGTTACGACGTAACCTTCGTGCCATTTGAAGAGATGGTGGCGGAACAGGAGTTTGAAGACCTGATCGCTACTGACGCCGACGACGTCGAATTGCCGCGCGCCCCGGTGGTCACAGTAATGGGTCACGTCGATCACGGTAAGACTTCGTTGCTTGACGCGATCCGTGCGACCGAAGTTGCAGCCGGCGAAGCTGGCGGAATTACGCAGCACATCGGCGCCTACAGCGTGCAGGTACCAAACCCGGATAACTCTGGCGAAACTCGTCGCGTAGTGTTCCTCGATACGCCCGGCCACGAAGCGTTCACGCTAATGCGTGCACGCGGCGCCAAAGCCACGGACGTTGTGGTGCTGGTGGTTGCCGCCGACGACGGTGTAATGCCGCAAACTATCGAAGCGATTGAGCACTCACGCGCCGCCGGCGTTCCCATCGTTGTGGCTATCAACAAGATCGACAAGCCGGACGCGAACCCCGATCGAGTGCGTCAGGAATTGGCAACGCATGGACTGAACCCCGTCGAGTGGGGCGGCGAAACTGAAATGGTCCAGGTGTCGGCGAAGAAGCGAGAAAACCTCGAGACTCTGCTCGAAACCATCCTGCTGACCTCTGACATTCTTAACCTGCGCGCCAGTCCCACGCGTCTGGCGTCGGGCGTCGTGCTTGAAGCTAAGTTGGATCGCGGTCGTGGCGCCGTCGCCACCGTCCTCGTGCAACAGGGCACATTGCATGTGCACGAGCCATTTATCGTGGGACAGATTTTTGGACGCGTGCGCGCGATGTTCAACGACAAGGGCGAAGCGATCATGGAAGCAGGTCCCGCGTCGCCTGTCGAAGTGCTGGGATTGCAGGGCGTTCCGCAAGCCGGCGATGGTTTCCAGGTGGTTGCCGACATCGCCCGCGCACAACAGATTTCGGGCCACCGCCAGATGCTGAGCCGTCAGGCGGCACTGCTGCAGAGT
>JBKPNP010000061.1:0-4651 GCA_046732775.1 Acidobacteriota bacterium | reverse complement strand
ATGGCGGCTATCTCGAAGTGCTTGGGCTGAAGGAGCACACCCTCAGCATTCGTTACCAGGGAGCGTGTGGCAGCTGCCCCAGCTCGCTTACCGGTACGTTGATGGCGATCGAAGGAATGTTGAAACAGGAAATTGATCCGGAGCTCGAAGTAATCGCTTTGTAAGGACTGGAGCGCAAGCGTCTCGCTTGCATCTTGAAGTTAACTTTTACCGTTTCCGCAAACGCGGACGGTTGCGCTCCAGTCTTTATGGAACTCAGTTCCTTCCGTTACGTTTAATCCCTCGGCCACATCTGTCCGAATCCACCCGCAGGAGCAATCAGTATGGTTTCGCGCCTGATCTTGTCCTCTTCAGCGTTAACACTCGCCCTTCTGGTCCCGACCGCGACCTTTTTCGCACAGCAATCCTCGGAGAAAACTGTTGCCCAACCTGGCACCGCGCCACCGGCGGCGCAATCTGCTGCAGCGAACGCCAAGCGATTATCGGCCGCGGAAAAAGCGCGGATAGAACAACAGAAGGCGCTGGGAATTTCACTGCTGGTTTCACTCGCCAACGACGCCCGCAATTTTTCCGATCAGAAGCTGCGCGCGCGCACACTCTCGCGCATAGCTGATGCGCTGTGGGAAGCTGATCCCGAACAGGGTCGCGCGTTGTTTCGAAAGTCCTGGGACGCGGCCGAAGCCGGCGATGACGAATCCGCGCGCCGCACCGAGGAAGATCGACAGCGTCAACAGGGCGGTAATCCCTCGGCGCCTTATGCCCGTCTGCGCACTCCTGATCTCCGCGGCGAAGTTTTGCGGTTAGCGGCAAAACGTGATCGCGCGTTAGGCGAAGAATTTCTCGACAAACTCAAAGAGGCTCAGAAGCAGGAGACTTCTGACGCCACTGCACCCGGACGCAACCCCTTCGACGCTCCAGCCGCAATCACCCAACGGCTTCGTTTAGCAAATCAATTACTGGAGACTGACGTCGAGCGCGCCATTCAATTTGCCGATCCGGCGCTTACTTCAGTCACGATGGAAGCAATCAATTTTCTGTCCTTTCTGCGAGACAAGAGTCCGGCCCCGGCCGACCAACGCTTCGCTCGTATGTTGGCCATCGCGGATGCCGACGTTAAGTCTGACGCCAACACCATCTCGATTTTGTCTTCTTTCCTTTTCACGCCACATCTGTTCGTGACGTTCGAACCGAACGGCGGTCAGTCGTCGTCGTCAATGAACCGGCGCACGCCGATCCCTGACGTCAGTCCGGATCTGCGCAGCAGCTTCTTTCGTACCGCCGCGAACGTATTGCTCCGTCCCCTACCCGCGCGCGAACAGGACCTTAGCTCTGCCGGTGTGCAGGGAAAATACATGGTCATCAAACGCATGATGCCGTTGTTCGAACAATATACGAGCAAAGAAATGGCGGACCGCATGCGCGCCGAGATGACGGTATTGGCGCAGGGGACTGATCTCAACGCCCGCGCGAGCGACGACGATGATCCTTACCCGACGCAGCGCGGACTGGTGCCGGACAAAAAACCCGAAGACATCGAAAAGGCGATGCTCGACCGAATAGATCGCGCCAAGACGTCAGAGGAGCGAGACGGTCTTTACCTTCAGATTGCGGCCAGAGCGGCGGAACGGGGCGATTTCCGCGGGCGCGATTTCGTTGACAAGATTGAAGACACCGAGCTTCGCAAACAGGCGCGACCTTACGTCGATATGAGCCTCGCGCTAAACGCAGTCGAAAAGAAAGACACGGAAAAAGGTCTATTGATCTCCGGCAAAGGTGAGCTGACGCATGTTCAGCGGGCCTGGCTTTTAGCTCAGGTAGCGCGCGCGTTGCCGCCCGCGGAACACGAAAAGGCGTTGACTGTGATCGCCGACGCCGCAGAGGAGGCGCGCCGGATCGACGTCTCTGATCCCGATCGCCCGCGGGCGTTGGTTGCAGTTGCTAATGCCTTCCTGGCGCTTGACCGCCCGCGCGCCTGGGAGACGATGCTCGAAGTTGCGAAAGCTTCCAATTCGGCTGCGGGCTTTAACGGTGAAGACGGACGACTCATCTTGAAGATGGTATCGAAGAGCATGAGTTCGGTGCGCACCAGTGGCGTCGACGAATTTAACTTGCCGGGTGTGTTTCGCACCCTGTCTCAGGAGAACGCGACGCAGGCGATTGAGATCGCACGCAGCTTCGAGGGGGAAGCGCCACGCGCGACTGCGCTGATTGCCGTCGCCAGGCAATTGCTGAACGACAAACAATAGCGCCGTCAGGAATAAATATTCATTGGCCGGGTGAGCAGCGCGATAGGGTCGTCCACGTTCAATGCTTCGCGCACGTAAAAAGGCTCCCCGGCAGCCACGCCGATGAGCGATCCAAAGTAACGCGTGCGATCCTCGATCTGAACCAGGAACGCGGGGTCGCTGATGCGCGTGGCGGGTTCGACCGACTCAGGTTGGTAAAACTGTGACGCATGCGCCCGGATCGCAGCCATCTTCTCTTCAACAAAATCCGACACATCGACAATGAACGACGGCACGGTGCGCCGCGAAAAAAGCGAATGCATGATAGCGGGCATCGGCACTGGACCCTGCTCGCCTGCCTCGTCATAGCGCGTCATGGTTGCCAGTCGGGCTGCGTCGCGCACAATGCGGCAGGTGTTCGCGTGATCGGGATGCGGATCCTCCCAGTGAGTAGTCAACAACACTTTCGGCTTATGCGAACGGATAACGCGAACTACTGCGGTGCGCGCTTCTTCGGTGGGCCAGACGTGTCCGTCTGCCAGGCCGAGATTTAATCGCAGATCAAGCTTCATCAGCCGTGCCGCCTCGACCGCCTCCTGTGCGCGTCCTTCCGGCGTGCCACGCGTGCCCATTTCACCACGCGTCATATCCAGTACGGCGGTGCGATATCCCTGTGATTTTAGACGGAGCAAAGTGCCGGCAACGGAGAGTTCGGCATCGTCGGGATGGGAAAAAACTGCGAGCGCGTCCACTTCAAGCTTTGAATCATCCATTGGTCTTGAGGTTTAACGTAGGTGGCCGGTTTGGTCAAGCGGACTACAGCGCGACGCTCCGCGATTTTGGCAGTAGCCCGACAGTGATGGAGGGCTACGCTGCTATTCAACCTGATTAACGTATGCTACTTGCGCTTCGCGTAGCCTCCATAACTGTCGGGCTAATGCCCCGTGCCGTGTCGCCTCCTGCAGCGTCACGGGGCTCCCAACCCCGCGCGTTGGTAGATCGCAATTGTGTCACCCGCCGTCATTCCCGCATTTGACTCGTGTCGGTCGCATTTGTAGCCTCCACCAATATATGAAACTGATCGTACTAGGCTCGGGAACTTCAATCCCGCATCCGTTGCGCGCGGCGTCGTGTTATTGGCTGGAAACCGGCTCCGGTCGCGCGTTGCTCGATATCGGTGCCGACGCGCCCCATCGCCTCGCGGCAGAGCGGCTCGCATGGATGAACCTCGACGCGATTTGGATCAGTCACTTTCATCTGGATCATTTCGGCGGCTTAGCGCCTTTACTTTTCGGCCTGCGCAACGCCCCCCAAGTGCAGCAGCGCCGAGACCCGCTGAACATTTACGGCCCCGTTGGATTTATTGAAATACTGCGAGCGATCGACGATTCGAATAACTACCGCCTGCTGCAGCAACCTTTTCCGGTTGCACTCCGAGAAGTGACTGCCGGCGACGAATTCGAGTTTTTGCCAAACCTGACTGCTGTTACTTTTTCTACCCCGCACACCAAAGAAAGTTTAGCCATCCGCCTGAAAGACAAAGACGGCAGCGTGCTGGTGTACACGTCAGACACCGGCTATTCCGAGTCGCTGGCGGATTTCGCAAGCGGCGCCGACGTGCTGTTGTGCGAATGTTCGTTCCCGAAAAATAAGCCCGTCACGTCGCATCTCGAGCTCGCGGATGCGATGCGCATTGCCCGCCAGGCGAAACCAAAAACGCTCGTGCTTAGCCATCTCTATTTCGAGTGGGACGGCACTGATCTTGCCAAGGAAGCGCAAAGATTTTGGCCGGGAAAAACTATTGAAGCCTTCGATGGTTTGAATGTGAACTTTTAAGCGCGCGGACCATCGCTCGAAAATATGGGAAGCTTTCTGAGACCAGGTGTAATTGCGATTTCGCTAATCGTGCTTTCGTTCTCGATGTCCTATTCCGCCGAACCAGCAATTAATTTGAACGACCCGGCTCTGCTGGAAGTAAGCAGTGGGGCTGCGGCGACTCGAGTGCTCAAGCCGTTACCCCATCTGAAATTCGTTTCTTACAACATTCGCTGGCGCAGTGGTGATCAGCTTCGTGAACTCGCACGGCTGTTTGAAACGGACGCGGAAATTGGGCGCGCCTCGGTGCTCGCCTTGCAGGAAGTGGATCGAAATAAGAAACGCAGCCGAAACAAGAACAGCGCCGCATTTTTGGCTGCGGAACTCCGCATGCACTACGCGTGGGCCGCGCCGCCTGTCGGGCGCGCGGAAGCCGAGGAAGAAACAGGCGTTGCCATCCTTAGCCCGTATCCCTTGTCTGAGGTACGGCGTTTAGTGTTGCCGCACAAAGGGCCGGGCGGGAGAAGGCGCGTGGCGTTAGGCGCGACGGTAGAGATCGGAACCACAAAGGTTCGCGTTTATTCGGTGCATGGAGAAACTCGTATCCCGGT
>JBKPNP010000060.1:0-2758 GCA_046732775.1 Acidobacteriota bacterium | reverse complement strand
TTCCACAGGCCGTCACGCTGTTGTTGCGGGAAGAAGGTGCACCGCTTCACGTGAACGAGATCTACAACCGTTTACTCGAAGGCGGATTCAAGTTTACTGGTCAGAACCCTACGATAAGTATTGCCGTGTCACTCAATCGCAATACGCGTTTTCGCAAGACAGCGCCGGGCACGTTCGACCTCATGATCCGGGACGCGTCTAAAGCGTCTTGATTAGTTTCCGAAACCGGTTCTGTTCGTATATTTTCCATTCGTCATTTTCCATTTCTCATTTGTCATCGACTGAAACTATCGCGGTTTACGTAAGGCCCTTGCGCCGGCCTTGCGAATACGCAAGTTATAATGTGTCAACGAGTTTCTAGACGACGCGAGTTTTGTTTCGATGAAAATGACAAATGAAAAATGATGAATGGAAAATGTTTTCATCCTCGCGCGTTGTCGTAATTCCGCCTCACGAATAGAATCCCATCATGCGCGCAATGATCCTTTCCGCCGGTTACGGCACTCGTCTGTGGCCGCTCACCGAAGATCGCACCAAGCCTGCGATACCAATCTTAGGCAAACCACTCGTCGGTTATGTGGCGGAATACCTGGCCCAGTACGGCTGCGACGAGATCGTCGTGAACCTGCACCACCGGCCCGAGTCCGTGAGGCAGGCACTGGGTGACGGCAGCAAGTTTGGCGTCAAGCTTACTTACGTCGAAGAACCGGAAATTCTCGGAACCAGCGGTGCGGTGGACAATGCGCGGTCGTTATTTGCGAATGACACGTTCATAGTCGTCAACGGGAAAATAATTACCGATATCGATTTGCAGGCAGCGCTCGACACTCACCGCCGCACCGGCGCGATTGCCACACTCGTGCTGCTGCCGAACGCGGCGTGCGAAAAGTTTTCGGTAGTTAAAACCGCTGACGGTTGTCTTTCGGGTTTTGGTGGTATGCCTTCGCCCGATGAATTCAGTGAAACGAATCCACCGTTGATGTTTACGGGGATCCAGATTCTCGAGCCGCGGATTCTGGATTACATTCCCCGCGGCGTCTTTTCGCATTCCACCACAGACGTCTACCCGCAGGCTGTGGCAGCGGGGGAACGCGTGTCCATCCATGTCGCGACCGGGCGCTGGCTCGAGCTTTCAACTATTCAGCGTTACCTCGACATCAGTTTGCTTTTGCTCGGCGAACGCGGCCAAACGACAACTGTCGGCGAAGGCGGCGATATTTCCCGTGAAGCTGACGTAAGCGAAGCGATACTATGGGACAACGTTGTAGTAGAAAGCGGTGCCAGGGTTCGCCGCGCGATATTGGCTGACAACGTGCGCGTGACGGCAGGCGAGGTACTTGAAAACGTCGCCGTCGTGCCCGCAGCATTGATTGAAGGGAAAACGCCGCCCGCAAAGGCGCTCCAGGGCGAAGTGCGAGGTGCTAATTTTGTTGTGCCTTTGACGCAGTGATACAATCCGACCTCACACAAGATCCTGATGGCGAAGCGGTTTAAAGTTTCCCTTTGAGGAACTTGTAATAGCCCACTTCTTTCCCGAATGAGCTCAGCAAAACAAGTGACTACGAGCGCCTTCGAACTCTCGGCAGCAGAGCGACTTTCAAATTTCCTGGAGAGTCAGGGCATGACCCAAAAGCTCGTGCTGCCTCTCACTCCTGACGCGTCTACTCGTAACTACTTCCGCGTTGGCTGGAAGAAGGGGACTGCCGTCGCCGCCGTTTATCCCGAACCTTTCGATCCGGACTTTCATCCTTATCTCGACGTCACGCGCCTGTTTCTCGATAACTCTATCCCCGTGCCTGAGATTTACGCGGTTGATGGACAGAACGGGCTGATCATTCAGGAAGACCTCGGTGACCGACAATTGTTCCGGCTGTACGACGCGTCACCCAAGGACGAGTGCGACGAGTATAAAGAGACGGCAGTTAATCTGATCGCTCAAATCCAGAAGGCCACGGACGCTGCCTACGAAAAACAATCGATCGCCAGCCGGCTCGCGTTCGACGAAGCCAAACTCTCGTGGGAACTCGATTTTTTCGTCGAACATTTTTTTAGCACGCTGCGCCAGGAGCAGTTGCGTCACAGCGAAGCGGCAGAGCTTAAGGCTGAACTTAACGACATTTCGGCAGAGCTCGCTGCTCGACCAAGGGTCTTGTGTCACCGAGACTTTCATGCTGCGAATTTAATGGTGGACAGCCAGCGGCGCCTGCGGGTGGTCGATCATCAGGACGCGCGCATGGGTCCGGTTACTTACGATCTGGTTTCGTTTCTGCTTGACCGCAGGCTCGAGCCGCCGTCGCTCGCTGAGTTGCGTGCGTATCGTCTGTTTCTGCTGGAAGAGAGGCGTCTGCTTGGTCTCCCGGCACTCGATCCGGACGAGGTGGCGCGCGAGTTTCGGCTGATGACGATCCAGCGCGGTCTAAAAGCGATTGGGACGTTTTCGTATCAAACCGCGGTGTGCAATCGCGGCAGCAGCTATGAACACTTCATACAACCAACGCTGGTAATTGTGCTGCAGGCGGCCGATTGGCTCGATCGATTTCCGGCCCTGCGTCGCATGTTGCGCGCGCGTGCGAATGGTAAATAATTATGTAACGCAAACTGTTAGTTTGCGTCTGATTTACGTAACGCAAACCGTTAGTTTGCGTCTGATTTACGTAACGCAAACTGTTAGTTTGCGTCGTTTCTAGATTTGTTAACGAGCACGCACCGTAGACAGTGTGCGTCACGAAAAAACCTAAATGGCTACCGAATCAAAATC
>JBKPNP010000059.1:0-3339 GCA_046732775.1 Acidobacteriota bacterium | reverse complement strand
TTGTTCCGCCACCTGTCGCGTGTTAACCCAACCATCCGCCCGCAAACTTCGCGCGCTTCAGACCGGCGACGATATAGGGACACTTCCGCATCAATCGCCAGATCAAACCGGACCGGTAGTTTTCGATCATCATCACAATCGGGCCTTGATCCAGGCCGTAATATCCTTCGGACACCCAGCCTTTCTTTGCGGCCCTTGAAGCGAACGTCGGGTTGTAGCTGCATTTGAACCCATACTTGTTTGTCATCTCCGGGTAATTCTTGTTGATGCGTTGCAATGACGGAAGCACTACTTCCGGCGCAAACGGCAAAGAGGCTGCCACAGCCCATGGGGCCAGCGTGCCGTCATCAGGACCGTAAGGAATGGAGCGCGCAGTGTAATCGTAAAAACGGATCGTCTTGCCATTGATACGGCGTCGCGCCGGACCCGGACCATCACTCGCGGTAATGCCCCAGCAAAAACGGTCGTAACCCTTAAACTTTTTCGGATTGCGCATCGCGTACGCTTGCTGCGCATAGATCGCCCGGCGACTGTTCTCGAAATAATCAATTGCCCTCGCACTCATGTATTCGTCCTGAATGCCACGAAAGTCTATCCACATGTGCGAAAGGTGATGGATGAACAACGGCCCGGCATAAACGAATTCGTGACCATAGAGCTTTTTCCAATTGTAAGTTTTAGTCCACGCGCGATAGCTCTCTTCGGGAAGAGGAAACGTCGGTGAGGCGAGGCCAAGCACGTAGAGTACTAAGGCTTCACTGTATCCCGTCCAGCGATATTTAATAAATCCAGTTTCCGGTTTCCAACCGTGTGTGACGGTAAGGCCACCGTTCTGCGCCCAATGCCAGTCGGCGCGATGGTAGAGATTTTCGGCGAGACGGCGAAGCTCCGTCTCATCAGCTGTGTCGCGATCGAAGTACCGCGCCGCCGTGAGCGCGCCGGCGATCAAGTAGGTTGTATCAATGGTGGAGACCTCGGAATTCCAAACACGCCGCCCGGTTTTCATGTCGAGGAAGTGATAGTAAAAACCTTTGTAGCCGATATCGTCGGTTGACGTTCCTTGAGGCCCATCATGAAAGAACCGAAGGCTGATTAGCGAACGCTTTACCGCTTCAGCTCTGGTCAGGAACCCGCGTTCGACCGCTATGGGGTAAGCGGTCAGTGCAAACCCAACCACTGCAATCGAACACGGCGCCCCTTGTTTGGTGTTATCGGGGACAAGTCCATTCTCGAGATTCAGCTCGTGAGCAAAGTATTTGAAAGTGTCCCGCTGGAGACGGTCCAGATCTTCATCTGTTAAGGATGGCTCTATTATTTCCATTAAAGGTTTGTTCCCTCGGCCCTGAAGGTAATTGTTATCGCTGCAACGCCGTGCGGGGGCATTGTGAGCTGCAGGAAAATTGAACCGTCTTTGTAGTCGAACAACTGCTTCTGTTTTACGAGCTGCGACGCATCTTGTAAGCGCTCGACGTCTTTACCGCTCAAGTATTCCGGTTGACCCATCTCTTCCCATAAGCGTTTGGGATTTGCATGGTCGGCATCAATCCGCTGCGTGTGCGCAGCCATTGGTTGAGGCGCGTTATCCAACCGTATCTCAACCTGCTCTGTTTCTATGGAGTGACCTGGGGTCGTGTGACTGGTCAGGAGAACAGTTACGCTCGAGTCTTTTTGGGTTACCGAGCAATCAACGTTTTCATGTAGGCCGTCCACCGGCGACTGCCGAGTTCCGAGGTCATGAAGTAACTCAAATGCGCGATACGTTGGTTTAGGGATGCCATGCAATGTAAGCAATCCAAAGCCGCCGTGAAAAGGTACGGAAGGGAAGTAACATTCCTCAAAAATGTCGGAGAAGGTCCAAAAGCTGTACCCGTCAACCAGTCCTTTCGCTTCCAATATTGTTGACACCGCAAACGCAGCCGCGTAGGACTCGTCGTGCAGTGGGTCTCGCGAGTGCGAGGAAGAATTCCACTCGGTGTAATAGACAGGCCTGCCGCGCGCACGTCGACGCGTATCTTGCGCGACTTCGCGCATGATTCCACGTTGACTCTTGAACAGTTGGACTTCGGTCTCTTTTTCACGTTCGAAACCGTCGTTGGGGTAATGATGCGTGCTGATGAAGTCGGCAGGTACTTTTCTTCGTTCACAGAAGTCAACGAACTCTGTCACCCACTCGCTTCTGGCCGTCGCGGGTCCGCCTACGCGAAGTGCGGCGTCAACATTTTTGAGGGCTTCGGCTGTGTAGCGATAAAGTCGAAAATAATCCTGCTGCGTCCCCGTCCAGAAACACCTCAGATTTGGTTCATTCCAGACTTCGAAATACCAATCGCGTAGTTCCTCAGCGCCGTATCGCTGGATCCAATGAGAGGCGAGCCGGTCTATCAGTGTCGCCCATTGCTTGTAGTCGCGTGGCGGTGTGACGTTCGCGTTGTAATTGAAAACAGTTCGGCTGCCGGAAGCTAAGGCTGTGGGCATGAAACTCAACTCGACGAACGGTTTCATGCCAATCGAAAGCAGAAAGTCGCAGACTTGATCGGCGTTGAAGAAAGAATAAAGAAGCCGGTTGTCTCTGCGGACGAGCGTGCCCATGTCGTCCGAAAGAAGACCGTGGAAACGAACGTATTGAAAGCCTAACTCATCGTGAGCCTGGCGCAATTGCTTTTGCCAGTTAGCGCGCAGCGCGACGGGTGCGTGATCGCTGCCGACCGTGTGTTCCCAAAAATGGGGGAGCGGCGTAGTCGCTTCTGCCAGGTCACAGAAGAAAGTGATACTGCTCATCCTGTTCTTGATAGTGCTTTTCTCAGAATCGACCTCCGAAGCAGATGCTAACTACTCAAGTCTGTTTGCGGAACGAGTGTCTACAGCAACGCCATGCTTGAAAACCATCTCGCCGCCGAGCCATCCCGAAATTGTTATCAGCACTACACCCAGCACCGAGAGCAGCAGCGGAATTGTGTAACTGCCACTTACCAGACTCGCCCCACTCTTCGTGCGCAAATAAAAACTGCCTGCGAAGATGAGGAGTGCAATTACATTTAACCGCGCATGCCAGTTTGCAATCTTAACGACAGCCTTATCTGTGAGCGACAGCCAGTCAATGAAACCAGGCACGGCAGCCGCCGCCGCGCCGAGGATTCCAGCCAACAAAGCATAAAAGGCGACCGTGTCTTTCCAGACCAGATTGCCGCGCCACAGGTAGATGACGTCTGCGACTAGTGAAAACACCCATAGCGCTATCGGAAACGGAATGATCATCGGATGAATCGGATGACCTCCGATACTTGCAGGACTTGCCATTTGAAACTCCCTTCGTTCGGTAATTCTGGCCCAAGGCCCAGTGAT
>JBKPNP010000058.1:0-2110 GCA_046732775.1 Acidobacteriota bacterium | reverse complement strand
CAACCTCCACAATGAAATTAGTTTCAACTAATTCTTAGCGGGAGCATCCATGCGAAAATCCATATCGTCATTTTTTTTAACCGGTGTTCTGATCGTTGTCTCCCTAGGTCAATCATTGCCGGCATTCGCCCAGCGGCGAGCTATCGCGCCAAAGCCGGCGCCAACTTCGCTCGCGGCACAACGCGGAGTTGAGACCATTTCCGCCGCACAACTTAGAGACTACTTATCGTTCATCGCCTCGGATGAAATGGAAGGCCGCGACACCCCTTCGCGCGGGCTGGATACAACGGCGCGCTTTCTGGCGACGAACCTGGCGCGCTGGGGCTTCAAGCCGGCGGGCGATGACGGTACGTTTCTACAAAAAATCGCGCTCAGCCGCGACTTGATCGACAAGTCCGGCACGCATGCGCAATTCAACGACGAGCCTTTAGTGTTGGGCGAAGACTACATTCCCTTCACGCGCCCGGCAGACATCGCCGGCGCGCCACTCGTGTTCGTTGGTAACGGCTGGTTTGTTAAGTCGAAAAACATTGATGCCTATCGCGGCGTCGATGCTAAAGGGAAAATTGCCGTCGTGTTCGGCTCTGCGAATCAACTGCCGCGCGGGATCACCACTGCAGATCTGGCAGGCAAACGCGGCGAAGACTGGATGAACGCCACCGACTACGCGCGCCAACAAGGCGTGCTGGCGATCGTGCTCGTTCCTGACTTTCAGTACCTGGCAAATTGGGATCGTAATCGGCTGCGTCTCACTGAACGCGGCACGATGAAAGTGGATAAGTTCCAGGGTTCCGCGGCTCCGCAAATACCGGAAATCGTGATCTCGCCGCGAGTGGCAAATTATATTTTTCAGACGGAACGGCGCAGCGCGGTCACATTGTTTGAGTCGATTTATGCCGCGCAACCAATCGACTCGTTTGAGCTTAGTGCCGACAAAAAGCTTTCGCTGTCGGTAAAAATGAAAACCGAGGCAGCCTCAACGCAGAACGTGGTGGCCGTTTTTGAGGGCAGCGATCCGGTGTTGAAGAATGAATACGTGGCGCTCGGCGCTCACTACGATCACGTGGGTGTGGGCGCGCCGGTGAAGGGCGATGCGATTTACAACGGCGCCGACGATGACGGTTCAGGCACGACCGCTTTGCTTTCGATGGCTGAAGCGCTGGCAAACGCGAGTGTACGTCCGAAACGGTCGATACTGTTTGTCTGGCACGCGGGAGAAGAGAAAGGCCTGTGGGGTTCGCGTTACTTCACGGACTATCCGACTATTCCGCTTGCGAACATTGCGACCCAGCTGAATATCGACATGATTGGTCGCAGCAAGTTGGTTGGCGATACTAACTCGCTAAACCGCGAGCTTTCCGGCGCGCATGAGATTTACGTTATTGGTTCGCGGATGATGAGCAGCGAACTGGGGCAGCTCGTCGAGGACGTTAACAAGCAGTATCTCAACCTCACTTACGACTATCGCTACGACGACCCGAACGATCCGAATCGCTTCTTCTTTCGCAGCGATCATTACAACTACGCGCGCAAGGGCGTGCCCATCGTGTTCTTCTTTGACGGCGAACACGAGGACTACCACAAGCCCGGTGACTCGGTAGACAAGATCGACTTCGCAAAAATGGAGACGGTGACGCGCACCATTTATCTGACGCTTTGGGAATTGGCGAACCGCCCGGCGCGCGTAAAAGTCGACAAACAACTTCCGCCAAACCTGACGCGCCAACGTGAGAACTGATCCGATTTGCTTTCAGTCCGCGCAGCGGACGGCAGCGTAAAGCCTGGGGCGTGAGCCCCAGGTTCGCGTCACAAAAGCGATTAAAGCTCGCGGAGCGGGCGGCAGCGCATCATTTGGACAAGTGTTGGGCGCGCGCTGGCTTTACGCTGTTGTCCGCTTCCGCGGACTAAAAACGGTGATGCCTCAAGTACATAATCACCGCTCCCTACCGGTCGCGGTTCTGCAAATCCCGGCTCATTCGTGGCCGCGTTCCGCGACCAGCCGGCGATAGGCTTCGTCTCGCGAAAGGCCGAGCTCGCGTGCGGCTTTCTTTAAAGCTGTGCGGTGATCGAGTCCTGCTTCCTCAAACTGCGCAACCACGCCGCTGATAGT
>JBKPNP010000057.1:0-11830 GCA_046732775.1 Acidobacteriota bacterium | reverse complement strand
AACGATGCCGGCAAGCGCGCGCAAGTATTACGCGCGGTAGCTGAGGACGATGATCTGAAGACTGCTGAGAAGAACCGGGCGTTCGTGTTGATGGAGTATTTTGGCTACTTGCGGCGCAACCCGGACGATCAACCGAACACTGACCACAGCGGGTGGAAGTTCTGGCTCGATAAGTTAAATAGCTTTAACGGCAACTTCGTTCAGGCCGAAATGGTGAGGTCGTTTCTCGTCTCTGCGGAATACCGACAGCGATTTCTCGGGCCGTGATGAGCGGCTTCGCGCGTGGCTATTAACCAACGGCCCTTAGGGCCTTAGCCCTGGTCGGTTTTCGCGAGTAGTTCGGAAACTGCGCCACAAAACACAGCGGTATCGACCGGTTTCACCAGATACTTCTGTGCTCCCGCCAACAACGCTTCATCTTTATCCTGTTCAAATGCTCTCCCGGAATAGAAGAGAATGGGCGTCGCCGCGTTGAGTTGGCGCAGACGCTTGCAGAGGTCAGTGCCGCTACCGTCCGAGAGCAGGGAATCAAGCACGAACAAATCAAATGATGAAGACTCGGCAAGACTAAGCGCACCCGCAATCGTGCGCGTGGCGTCTACCTCGCAATCCATCTGGCGGAGCAGCAGCACCATGAGTTCAGAGGTGTCTTCATGGTCTTCTACGACGAGTATTTTCGGCTTCGACGACATCGTTGGGGGTCACCTGTGTCGTGCGGTTTATTATTGTGAGCCGAGAGTAGCAGTTCCTGGTTGATTCGCGGAACTAAAAAAGGCCGCGGCTGTCGATCTTATTATTTCGTTTGTCGGGTAAGGAAGCGGCAGCCGTCAGCCATCAAGTGTTGTCGGGTGGAGGCACGCTAAATCGCTCACGCGGACCACGTCTGTCCCCTACCGATCACATTTTGCAGCGTTAGTAGAGAGGCACGGACGGCCGTGCCCTGTAGTCGATGTTCGACAAGCTTTAGCTTGTCGTTTTTTGAAGCGACAAACTGAAGCTCGTCGGACAGCGACAAACTGAAGTTCGTCGGACCAGTGTTACGGTCGCGCGCTCGAGGTAGCTGTTTTTGGCGTCATGCCGCGGTTCGCCAACATCTTCACTTCAACGCGCCGATTCTGGGCCCGTCCCGATGCCGTCGAGTTATCTGCCACCGCTTCAGTTTTTCCAAAACCCATCGGTGTTACAAAGCGACGCAGCGGTATTTTGTGATTCACCGCGAGATATTGAACTACAGCATCAGCTCGCGCGCGGCTGAGGCGGAAATTCTTCGCTTCGCTTCCGGTGGAATCAGTGTGGCCGGCTACCTCGATGGTGTAAGCCCTGGCCGGTGATACCTTCGCGGCGAAGTCGTCGAGTTGCGCTCGCGCTTCGGGTGAAAGAACGGCACTGTTTACCCGGAAAGTGACTGCCACAGTCTCCTGCACGTCGTAATCGTCGAGTTCGGTGATGCGCTCATTAGCGGCAGTCGCTTCATTTCTGGCTTCCGCTGCCACCGCGTAAAGCTCATCCATCTGACCCGCCATGCGCTGTTGGTTTTCTTCAACCGGGGTCACACGCGTGTCTGAGGTGATTGCCGCGCGCATGTCAGACTCGTTGAATCTGATCTTCTCGGCTACCAATTGGCCCTGTGAATCACCACGGCCTTCAACTTCCACAATCAGTCCGCGCAGAATGTCGGTCACCGGATAGCTCTTGCCGCTGCGCAGGAAACCACCATGAGTTTTCACACTGGTGCGATCTGTTATCAGCACCATGTAGTCAGTACGGTTGCGATCGCGAACGCGGAAGGTTTCGCCTTCGCGGGCAATCACCACGCCTTTGAACTTAAGTTTTGCGCCGTTGGGAATCGATTGAATATTTCGGGTTGTACTTGTCTGAACAGTTTGCGTCATCTGCCCGAACGCGAGTGGGGTAAGCGCCAACAAGAAAGCCAAACTACAAACAAACCTGGTCAGTCGAAATTTAGTAGCGGAATTAGTACTCATGTTTACTCCTTAGATCGTTATTTCAGTTATCGGGTCTCAACTACGCGCTGATAATCCCGGATGGCCAGAGACGAAGAACCCGCAATTGTTCCTCATGAGACGCGAAAAATTGTTGCAAACGAGAGATGCTTGCGTAGCGAATTTGTTTAGCGGTGTGTGTACGGATTAGGCGTGCAAATTGACGGCGAGGGTGGAGACAGTGCTGAGGCCCGTAGGGTCGCTGGTGAATAGCCGCGCCCGTGAGGGCGTGGAGTCAATGGGTTAGACATAAAGGAGCGCCGAAGGTGCGGCAATCGAACTTTATTAAAGTTAATTTTGCAACTGTCGCATCTTCGGCGCTCGATCCGTTCCAGTCTTCTTCCCACGCCCTCACGGGTGTGGCTATTAACTGACGGCCCTTCGGGCCTGGGCGGATCGCCTATTTGTCGCCAGTTACAGAAAACTTAATGTCGTCGGCGCTTTCGGACAGTTTGATGTCATTGCTGTTAAATGCTTCCACGGTGCAGGTGTAGGTACCGGCTGCCAACGGTTTGTCTAAAGTGAAAGACGTGCCGTCGACTCGTTTATTGATGTAGTCGAAATCCGTTGAGGCGCCGCTCGCACTATCACCGTGGATGCTGAATTTGTAATAGGCAGCGTCGGGATAAGCATCCCACTTAACTTCGATATTGTTTGGCGCGATCTTCGAACCGGCCTTTGGGCTAACTAACTTCAGGTCGCTCTTGAAAAGACTGGTGTCAGGCGCAAAGAAGGTTTCGTCCGCGTCAATCTGATACTTCGCCGAGCCGACAATGCCTGAAGTCGCGAACACGTAATAAGGTGTATTGAAGACCTTGGCTGTTAGCCCCTCGTAAGTTCCCGGCGGCACGTCTTTGATCAGGTACTCGCCATTCGCATCAGTCTTCGCAGTGAAAATTTCGCCGCCGCACCCACCGACAAACCGGCTGAACGTGCTGCAGAGCTTAACCTCGATATCGGCCGCCGGCTTTTCGTTGTAAAAAACTTTGCCCTGGACGTTCGCCTTACCCGCTGCGGGCTTTTCCTTTTCCACGCCGGTAGCGGAACGGATCACACCGTCAGAGTTCGGCTTAGGTGCTGACGTTTTCGAACTGTTCGAGTTATTCGTTGAAACCGAATTCGCATTACGAGAAAGCTTGCAACCGGCAACTACGGCAACCAACACTAAAACCGGAACGACCATTTTCAGACGGTTCACCATTATCAGTCTCCTCCTGTTTTTGGGTAGCGGTCTGGCTAACTCGATCAGAATAGCGATCGTTGACCGGATTTGGCGACCAGCGGCCGCCCCAATTTGTCTTCCGCGAGCCGCATCGATGGGCGCGCGCGTTTGTCATCAAAAACTGTGCGTCCGTTGAGCGATGGAGAAATAGCCTTCTCATGCGCAACCAGCGCGTCGAAATCAATTTGCGGTTTCATGCGCGTCTCAACGCTGCGAACGAAACGTTCCAAACGTTTGAACCCTTCAAGTTTCTCTTTTCCGTCCTTTGCTTCTACGTTGGCAAACTTGGCGCGATCGAGAGCGGTGCGCAAAAAGTTTAGAGACTCATCATAAGTCTTTAGTGGCACTGGAAACGGATGGCCGTCCTTGCCGCCGTGTGCAAATGAAAAGCGTGCCGGATCATTGAAACGGCTGGGGGCGCCGTGAACAACTTCCGCCACCAGGGCAAGCGACTGCAAAGTACGTGGACCCAGTTTCTCGAGCAGCAGCAGTTCAGCAAAGTCGTGAAGATCGCGCTCGTACGCCACCGCCAACACGGCGCCGAGCCGTTTCAAGTCGACATCTTTTTCGCGTACGTCGTGATGCGCCGGCAGCCGCAGGTGGCGAACTTTCTGAGCTTCGCCGATCGTTCTGTCCGGATTGGAGCGGGCCAGATCAAGCATGGCTGCCTGTGCCGGTTTCGCGCCGGTGGCCACGAGATTCATGATCATTCCCTGATGCGGGCCGACGATTCCCGAGTGTGGTTCCTCGACGAAATCACGAACCGCCGCGGAATGCCAATGATAGCGGCGCGCCATTCCGGTCTGGTCGTTCAAACCCTGCTGCACGACCGCCCACTCGCCTTTCGAGCTTAGAACGAAGCTGTGAAGATAGATTTGAAACCCGTCGGCGATCGCATTGTTATCGACGCGCGCAGTAAGACGGCTGGTGCGCACCAACGCCTCACCATCGAAGCCGCGACGGTGAGCAATCGCGCGCAATTCTGTCGGCGTGTTTCGTGAAAAACGGCCGCGTCCGCCACAAATGTAAAGTCCGAGTTCGTCTGCTCTCTGGCCAAGTCCCCGTTTCAATGCGCCCATCACTGACGTGGTTATGCCGGACGAATGCCAGTCCATTCCCATGACGGCGCCGAGTGCCTGAAACCAGAAGGGATCGCTCAGCCGCGTCAGAAATGAGGAGACGCCGTAGTCATGAATGATGGTTTCGGTGATCGCGGTGCCGAGGCGCGTCATCCGCTGCGCAAGCCATTCGGGCACGCGACCGCCATGCAGCGGCAGATCGGCGATGCCTGAGCGTTTCATGAAATGCATTTTCGGGAAGGCGCAAGAGAAAGTCCAACGGCGGGTCGCTTAAGTTCTCGCCGATTTTGAATCTCCGGTTTTCGACTCGGCACGAACCGGGAGAATCTTTCGCGCTACTTCAATGCGTTTGTTTTCGACGCGTTCGGCTGTTCCTGTGCCCGTGTCAGTAAAAGATCGTAATCAAGTAGCCGCAGCTGCGGCGAAACTTCCGCGGCCGCAGAGAGCGCGCGCCAAAGCGATTGCTTTCCTTCGATCCCAAGTGACAGCGCCTCAAGAGACTCGAACAGGCGCAGGTTCCCATCGTCGGAATCGTCGAAGCGCAATTTGAGTGAGGTCAATTTTTCAGTCAGCCACGCCGACGCTTTGCGCGTCCGGCTTTCTGAAATTTCGAGACTGCTCATCAGTCGTTGAAGATCTTTTTGATCGATTTCGATGTCGGCACGCAGTTGCCGAACAAAAGTTGCCACCGGGGTGTCCTCGTGTGACGACTCCAAACTCTCGATCAATTCAACTGCCACCACCGATCCGGCCAGGTGATCGTTAAGGTACGTCGCCAGATGTTCATTCGCCATTTCCTTGTGTCCTCTCTCCTGAAACCGGCGCGAGCATATTTGCGTCACGTGCGATGCGCCACACACCGTTCTCTTTCTTCAGAACTGAGAGAGTGTTGCCGCTGCGTTTCATTGGCTCGCCGCTGGTGGGAGTTATTACTACCGTGAGTTCCGTCCAGATATACGCCCAATCTCCGAACACCTTAATTTCCTGGATCTCGCCGTGAGCATCGATCGTCGCGTCTCGTAGTGCAGACTGGCTCGCAGCAAACTCGGATTTGCCGCGCATCGGCTGCCGGCCAGGCCCAAGAAAGATCACGTCATCGGTCATGAGATTCAGGACTGTTTCGGTGTCACCGGCACGCGACGCGTCGAGCCACGTCGAAACCATATCCCGAATCGCTTGTTCGTCGGTTTGCATGTTGGCCTCTCGTTCGTTAAGAGCTATCGACCCGCGAGGTTGCGTCCCGCCTAGCCCTCCATCACTGTCGGGCTACTGCCCAACGCCCATCAGCTGAGTTTTAGCAAAACCAGGCACACTAATCCGCATTTTGATGTGATCTTTCTGTCGCAATATATACGTGGCTAATTAACTGCCGTCCGTCCGGGCCTAGTCAGTACCAAGGCTACTGCTTAGGGTTTGTAAATAGGCGCTGGAAATAGGCGGTTACGGGTGCTGCAGAAATGTCGGCGGTGATGAGGGCGATGTAATTGTCGGGTCGCAACAGCACGTTAAATGGTTTGTTCGTCCCAAACTTTCCTTCGACGCCGGCTGTAATCGGAATGCTGAGTTGTTCAACTACATCCAGACGATCAGCACCAAGCTCGGTCGTTAACTGTTCGGCCTGGTTGGTGAAAGTCACGAGGTGAAACTTCGGTGCGCGCAGTCGGTCATAAACGCTTTGCCCGTCCACCTGGAAATACGGCATGCGTTCACCCGCCTTCACCTCAAAATCGCCATCACCCTGATGCTCGCTGAGAAAGCTTTCGGGGTAGCTAATACCGATTTGTGAGATAAGCGGGAAAAACCTTTGCTTGACCGCATCGATGCTGAGAATGAACCTGGCCATCGGCGGAAAGATTGTGGTGCGAATCAGGTTGAGTAACCAGTCCTTACCGGCGACGATGTTGAACATCCTGTCCGTCGTTTGCAGCAGCCGGCGCGCGTTGGGCAGACGTTCGTCGTTGTAGCTATCGAGAATTCGTGGGCTGCTTATACCCTTAACAACGAACGCGAGTTTCCAGGCGAGGTTATAAGCGTCCTGGATTCCGGTATTCATGCCCTGACCACCAGCGGGCGTGTGGATGTGCGCGGAGTCGCCCGCCAGGAAACATCTTCCGGAGGAAAACTTCTCAACGTGTCGCGTGTGGACCTTGTAAACCGAGAACCAGTCCACTTGCGTGATGTCGAGGTCAATCTCCGCTTCCTCTTTGATACGCTGCTCAATTTCTTCGTACAGGATTTCGCCTTCGTCTTTGTCGTGACCTTCGGGAAAAGCTCCGACGATGCGCCAACGTTTATCGCCCGGCATGGGGAAGAACGCGACCACGCCATTTTCGGCGATGCACACGTGCAGGGCATCGTGCGGAAACTTCCAGTCAATGAAAACGTCAGCGACATAAAACAGACGCTCGAACGTACTCCCTTCGAATGATAGTCCCAGGCCATGCCTGACAGGACTGCGCGGCCCGTCGCAGCCGACCAAGTACTTCGCCGAAATTTCGTGAAGCTCGCCGCTCTGAGTCTTAACTTTGGCGGTGACACCATTACCGTCCTGCGAAAACGATTCGAGCTCGCAACCCCAGTGCACCCCACGCCCATGCGTCGTGACGTATTCGTAAAGCAGACGCTCATTTTCGCTTTGTTCGAGCACCAGCATGAACGGATAGGTGCTCAGGCCTTCGCCGATGTTTGAGAGGTTGACCTCGCCAACGACATTTCCACCTTCAAGCATCCGCACCTTACCGGCGATGGTGCCGCGCTTCACAGCTTCAGGCGCAAGTTCGAGTTGTTCGTAGATTTCGAGTGTGCGTGCGTGGACGCCAAGCGCTTTTGAGTAAGGCGTTACACCTTCGTTCTTTTCGACGACGACGAAATCAATGCCGTAACGGATTAACTGGCAGGCGAGCGAAAGCCCGGTGGGGCCGGCGCCGACGATGATTACGTCTGTGCTGGTAGGAATGGCCAAAGAATTAGCCTTGATGTGTAAGTTTTCGCGCGATGTCGCCGGTGCGAATTACACCGGGTTGGATCACCTTCGCGTTGATGCCGCGCAGATTTAGTTGTCTGCCCAACGGAGAGTTTACAAATTTCATCGCCTCCATTCCGAAACGGGCGACGAACTTAATACAACCTGTATGCGGTTGGGCAGTCACTTCAATCACTGCCGAGCCGATTGCCAGCTGAGTACCGGGCGGCAGATTTGCGGGACTTAAGTCGAGGTCGAGGTAAAGTTGATCGCCTGCCAACTGCCAACGATCCTTTTCCTGCGCGACCAGCGCAATAACGCGCGCGTTCATGATGTTCAACTGCATGTCGGGATGGGCTGAATGGTCGGGCGTGCGCGAACTCGGTCGCTGCTTCCAGTTGTCGCCGACAAGACCGACCGTCAAATCGAGGTGCGCTTCTTCGAGCACCTCACGCACGGCCATGGCGGGCCGCCGCACGATCAGTTGCAGAACGCCATTATCCTGCGGCGACTGGCGAATGTGATCCAGGCCCGCCTCGAGTTCATCAGTAGTTAAATGTCTTGCGATTAGTTCAGCCTGCATAGTTCGACTCTGTTGTTGCGCTTACCAAAGAATTGCCCTTCTCCTTTTGGGGAGCAGGGTAATCCGGATCACAATCTGATGCCGCAAATATGTATGCTCCGAATCACGGACTGGGAAGAAACTTACCAACAACGAGCGTAACGAACAAGAAAAATTTGGATCTCGCTGCCTTGCATTTACGCCCGATGGGCCGGCAGTTAATAGCCACGACCGCCAGGTCGTGGATCGCGCGTCAAAAGAGATCGTTGAGGCCCGAAGGGCCGGCGGTTGATTTCTTACGTATGACAAATCAACCGCCGGCCTTCGGGCCTCAATTCCGTTTTGTGATTATTTTCCACGACCTAATGGAACTGGAGCGCAACCGTCCCGGTTGCGATGGTCGAGATCGGCAAGCGAGACGCTTGCGCTCCAGTCCAGTCTGCCGGTTATTGTACTGACGCGTCGTCAACGCGGAACGACGTGGGCAGCGTTATGTCATTCGTCGCGCGGAATTGAATGCGCACTGTTTGTCCAGCAAACGCATTCAGGTTGTACGGTCCACGCAATACGTAAACGCCCGCGGTGCCGCTGTTCTGGTTGCTGAAGGTCGCAAGTGTTGCCAGCAGCGTTCCCGAAGTGTTGCGCACCTCGATGAAGCAGCGATCAAAAACCGAAGCACCCGCGGCCTCGCTAGTGGTGATATTCAACCAGAAGTTTAGGTTCGCGCCGCCGCTCGGTATGGTGACGGTTTGATATAGCGTACCGGAGGTACTGTTGACGCCGGTCAGGATCATGTAGGCCACGCCGCTGTGTGGGAATGAACCCGTGCTTCGAGTGACCTGGCCGGAAATGACCCACGGAGTGGTGCCGCTTTCAAACCCCGGATTAAGCAACAGATTTGAGCCGCCCGAGGTCCCGGCTTGCGTCACGGTGAACGTGCTGCCGGCGATCGTCATCGTTCCCGAGCGCGATGTGCTGCCGCCGTTTGCCGCCACTGAATAAGCGACACTGCCATTGCCGGAGCCGCTGGCGCCGGAGGTGATCGTAATAAAGGTTGCGTTGCTGACCGCCGTCCAGGCGCACCCTGTTCCGGCAGTAACGGTAACAGTTCCAGTGCCGCCGGCTGCGGGCTGACTTGAACTGGTGGGGCTGATCGAGAACGTGCAGGCGCCGCCGCAGTCTGAAGGAACATCCGACGCTGCCGTATGCGTGGTGCCGTCGTTGCCAACTGCTGAAACGCCCATTCCGTGACGTGCAAACACCGTCCAGATTGCGCAGCGGTTCGCGCCGCCATTCAGGTTTTGATCCGCCTGAATAATGCCGTCGCGGGCGTTGAGAAACGACGGACGCGTCGGCGTGAACTTCATGCCGTTGAGCACCAGCAAGTCAGTGGTGGCTTTGCCGAGTTGCGCGCGCAAGTCCCAAAGAGTTGCCGCCCAAACTTCGCCGTCGTTGTGAACTTCGAATCCGCCGGCGCCAACGTCAGCATAAGAATTGTGAACCGCGTTGGCGGGAACCGTGTACACCGCTCGTCGAATTCCGATGGCACTGTTCACCACATACTCACCCACCGCGCCGTCGTTGTTAATGGTGATCGCCCAATAGTCTGACCAGCCTTCGCCCATGGCGCCGGACTGCGTGCCGCTGAGCGCGGTGCTGCCGTTACCGATCAGGCGATTTGAAATGCCGTGACCATATTCATGGAAGACCACGTCGCTATCGACTGAGCTATCCCTGTCAGGCGAGGGCGCAGTGAAAAGATATTGCTGCATGCGCGGCCGCTGACCATCGGGCGGCGTTGCGAAATTAGCATTGTTGGTACCAGACCCGTCCTGAGCTTCGGCTCGCACTGAATCGTTGCCGGTGCCGCCGCGTCCGAAATTGTTTGTCTGGAAGTTGCGCGCGGTTTCCGTAAAGCCGAGGCCGTACGAAAAGTCGTGCATGATGTTGTTGAAGTAAAAAAGATTCGTCACGATCGCCGCTTGTTGAGTGCGTGGATCGACGGCCGTGGAAAAGGGAAAAGTGAAATCCTGAGTTGTCGAAAACGCATGTCCGTTTGAAAGACCTGAGCCGTTGTTTGCATCCGGTGCATTGTCGGCGTTCGTGTCCAGGTAAGCCTCGACGTTGTTGCCGGTGGTTACTGTCGCAGTGCCCATCCAGCCGGCCGCCGTGTTGATGGTCGTGTCGCCGACAAATGAAACCAGCGAACGGCCACCCGCGCCGGGATCTTCTGTGTAGACCGTGCCCTGCGCTGCGTCAACGTAAAGATTGTGACGCAGTAACAGCTCGCCCGTGTGCGCGTCGACAAGGGTTTCATACCAGGCGTCTTCGCCGATTTCAGCGTAGATGTGCCAGGCGAGCCGTGCACTATCGCCAACTCTGACGACGTTTAGTTCGGCGAGCACGTCCTCGTTGTCAGTCGAAATCGGATTAGCGAATGCCGCCATGCCGTTGTTCAGAGGCGCGGGTCTGGTTTCGATAAACGACGGATCGACGCCGACGCCTGCGTATGCAAACGCCTTCGCAATAGCTTCTGCCTCGCGAATCGCTGGTTTGAGTTTCACTGATTGACCGGTGACGAGGAAATCTTCGCGGACTGACAGCACCTCGCCGTTTTTGTTGACGACCACCTGTACGCCGCCTTCAAAAACTTTGATTCCACCTACCGTCTGATTGTACTTAAGGAAAGTTGTGCCGCGATCGTTGTCCTCGACGTTCAGCGCGAGGTTGGAGATGTCGGCGCGCGACAACGCAAACAGCGAACTGTTGCGACCGAGATAGCGACGCGCAATGTTGTCGGCAGTGTCGGATTCCGGATCAGACAGAGTGGCGCCTTCGATGAAGAAGTTTTTCATGGCGCCGGTTTCATTCACAACAGCGCGCACTTTTTGCGCGTGTTCCGGACGCAATTGCGAACGAAATTGATCAACTGCAGCCGCACGCGCCTGCGCTGCGACACTGCGGCCGGCGCCGCGCATGCCTTCTGCTGTACTGAGATCGTTGTCCACGAATTCACCTTTACCCACCAGGCGAATATCGTAGTTTGGCAAGGGACCGGGTGTCAGCGTTGGCGCTAGATTAGCGCGAACGGGTTGGTACGCAGCATCCGACTTCAAAAAGGGAAACATCGAAATTACAACCAGCAGAGTTCCCAGTAGTCCTGTGAATAGACTCTTACGCATTCTTTGCCTCCATGAGTTTTCGGTTGAGAAAAGGCAACGGACGCCCGGCAGTCTGCGCACCTGTGGGGGGAACTCGAGGTGTTGAGAACACGTGCGCGGTAACCGGTTGAGAATTGCCCTACGTTGGTTTGCGAGCAACCCGGCAGCTCATAACGCTATGCTGCTTCAGAGAAAAGCAGCAAGTCTGCACAGGCCCACTTTTGCGTCGCAAATCTGACCTTGAAGTCGTTCAACTTGAACACGTCTTCGTCGGGTAAACTTGTTCAATTTGGCGGCAGGTCGTTGCCGTCGTTGATTGAGGGGTGCACAGCTTATCAGAGACCGCGTGACGGAGTGAAGAGAAATCCTTGCGCCTTTTGTTACAAATTGATAACAGAGTGCGCGCGTAGTTTAGTCAAACTCGAAGACCGGCGCGGCTTGATCCGCGCCGACCGATCCAGTTGCAATGTTCGCCACAAAATAATTTTCCGCGCGCATCGGCGTGCCGGCCATGCGGCGTAACAACGCGATTTGTCCGATATGCGTTAGCGCGTCGGCTATCGGCGCCTGCAATAATTTTTTAGCCGGGCAATGCAACGGTTCCTCCGACGCGAGATACTGATCCAGGTCGTTCAAAGTGTTGAAGAATCGCTTGACGTCCTCGTCCCAACCCTGGGGCTCGACTGCGTTGAATTCTCTTTTTCCCCTAGCGATCGATAAGCTCCAACCCAACAAATCGCCCAGGTGCGCGAGGATCGCGATCGGAGTACGCGTGGTTTCGTTTACGCGAAAGTTGGCGAAGTCGGGAGGCACATCGCGTATAGCCTTGCCGCCGCGATAG
>JBKPNP010000056.1:0-9789 GCA_046732775.1 Acidobacteriota bacterium | reverse complement strand
CCATTTTCGATGAGCAGATCTCTGCCGGTATTAATCCCCTGCGAGGGATCGACTACATACCCGTTGGCAATTAGCAGCTTCATCTAAAGTAAAGCAACGGTCAGTTTGCGATCTTATACTTACTTATTGTTCGTTCCGACTCTTGATACGCAAACTAACAGTTTGCGTTACTTCAATGTCCCTTCTCTTCCAAGTCAGCTCGTCCGCCGCCTGCGACGAGGTACAGCACGGCCATGCGTACCGCCACGCCGTTGGTTACCTGATCCAGAATCAACGAACGACCGCCATCCGCGATCTCTGATGCGATCTCGATGCCACGATTTATCGGGCCTGGATGCATCACAATCGCGTCCGGCGCGGCCAACGATAAATGTTTCGCTTTAAGACCGTAGTGCACCGCGTATTCGCGCATTGAAGGAAAGAACGCGGCGTCCTGCCGCTCGCGCTGTATGCGCAGTATCATCACCACATCAGCGTCAGCAACCGCCTCATCAATCTTCTTTTCAACTCGCAATCCCTCATCGACTAGTTCGCCAAACTCGGTGGGCACAAGCGAACCCGGTCCGGCCACACTCACCGTGGCGCCGAGTTTTGTCAGCAGGTGAATATTTGAACGCGCGACGCGCGAATGCAAAACGTCTCCGATGATGGCAACCTTCAATCCCTGGATTTGCTGCTTGTGCTCGCGGATTGTTAGTGCATCCAGCAAAGCCTGCGTCGGATGTTCATGTGCACCGTCGCCTGCATTGACGATTGGCGTATTGCCCATACGCGCGAGATGCTGTGGCGCACCGGACATCGCGTGGCGCACGACAATGCAGTCCGGCGCCATTGCTTCAAGATTTCTGGCAGTGTCGAGCAAAGTTTCACCCTTACTCACGCTGGAACTGGAAACACTGATGTTGACGGCATCAGCTGACAGGCGCTTGGCGGCGATTTCGAAGGAAGTGCGCGTGCGCGTTGACGATTCGAAGAAGAGGTTGATTACCGTGCGACCACGCAAGGCCGGCACCTTCTTTATCTCGCGCCGCGACACGTCGCGAAAAGTTTCCGCTGTGTCGAGCAGGTGTGTGATCTCGCCTGCGTCAAGTTCGCGAATGCCTAGCAGATGTTTGCGCGTAAAGTTCATCTAAAGTGTCCGACAAACTTCAGCTTGTCGTCTAACTTAGTGCCCTTGTCAGTGTAGTCTCCGACAAACTGAAGTTTGTCGAACATCTTCACACAAAAAAAGCGGCCATCGCTGGCCGCTTCGGTTACTCCGCTTCCGCCGCCGGTCGCTCGACGATAACCACTCCTTCTTCCTCGTCAAACTCCTGCAGCATCACCTTGATGATCTCGCTCTTTTTCGTCGGCACCAATTTACCGATGTAATCCGCCTGAATCGGCAGTTCGCGATGTTCCTTCCCGCGATCGACCAGCACTGCCAACTGCACGCGTCGTGGCCGGCCAAAGTCGATTAGCTGATCCAACGCGGCCCGTATCGTTCTGCCGGTGTAAAGCACGTCATCAATTAAAACGATGTTGCGATTTTCGATATCACCAGGGAGGTCGGTGCGATTCACGATTGGCTTCGCGCCCACGGTCGAGAGGTCGTCGCGGTAAAGTGTAATGTCCAGAATTCCAACTGGAGGACGGTCGCCTTCGAGGTCGGCGATTTTGTCGGCCATGCGTTCAGCGAGTGGCACACCGCGCCTGCGAATGCCCACCAAATATAAGTCCCCGGCGCCGTGATTTTCTTCAACAACTTCCGACGCCAGCCGGGCCAGTGCGCGGTTAATTCGCGCGCTGTCCATGATGCGGGCCTTCTCGATGAAATCCATTTCGCGGGATACTAACAAGAAGCGGTGAAGAGTGACAAGTGACAGCCGTCAGCCATTTTTGTATCTTAGGACGACACTAATCAAGATCGCTGAACTACGACAGACCAGCGCAACCGTTGTTATGAGCATTCCACTTTCCCGTTTTCATTTCTGCTGATGGTCTATCGCTCACTGTTACGTTCGCTGCTATTTCGTCTGCCACCGGAAACGGCCCACGAACTGGCTCTAACATTCCTTTCGACTGCGCCAAACTTAACCGCAAACATAATCGGCAATCGCTATCAGCGTTCACCTTTTGGACCGTTGCGGCGTTTTGGTTTGTCTTTTTCAAATCCGATCGGACTTGCCGCCGGCTTCGACAAGAACGGAGTGGCGCTCGACTCGCTCGCCGCATTTGGGTTCGGGTTTATCGAGGCCGGCACGGTTACGTATCACCCACAACCCGGCAACGAGCGCCCGCGCCTGTTTCGTTTGCAACAGGATCGCGCGCTGATTAATCGCGCAGGTTTCAACAACGACGGCGCCGCGGCGTTCGCGGTGAGAGCGACGCGAAAGCCGCCTTGCGTGCTCGGCGTTAGCATTGGAAAAAGCAAGATCGTTGCGCTTGAAGACGCCGTCGCGGACTACTTGAAGAGTTTCGAGATCATCTACCCGGTGGCGGACTATGTTGCCGTAAACGTAAGTTCGCCAAACACGCCACGGCTCCGCGAGCTTCAGGAGTCGTCGCAATTGGATTCACTGCTGGCTGCGTTGCAGGAACTCAATCAGCAATTGGCCGACAAGCCTTACGGGCGTGGACTGTTACCTCTGCTGGTGAAAGTCTCGCCGGATCTCGACAACAACGCGTTACAGGACGTGGTTCGCATCGCGCTGAAAAACAAGGTTGCGGGACTAATCGCCACGAACACCACCATTCTCCGGTCGCCTCTGAAAACACCATTGGAACAAGTCGAGGCGTGTGGCGCCGGCGGGTTGAGCGGCGCACCTTTACTCCATCGGGCTGCCCAAACCATCGCAAAGCTTTACACGATGACGGACGGCGCGTTGCCTTTGATCGGCGTTGGTGGCATCTTCACCGCTGACGATGCGTGGAAGATGATTAGCGCTGGGGCAAGTTTGCTGCAAATTTACACCGGCTTTATCTACGAAGGCCCCGGCATTGCCGCAAACATTAACGACGGTTTGCGGCGAATAGTATCGAGTAAAGGCTTTGTCTCACTTGACGAAGCAGTGGGCTCAAGCGCAAAGGAGTTCGCGCAATGTTAACGGCGTTGGGATTTGGAGTGCGGCGGCTTGGCGCCGCATTCGAATCCTGAACACTTTCGATTCCTTTCTAAACGAATTAAAAGCGGCGTCAAGCCGCCACACTCCAAAGGAGGCAGACATGAATGCAAACAAACTGATTGTCGCGCTCGATGTCGACTCGGCTGCCGAAGCTCGAGAGCTTGTGAGTGCGCTGCGCGGGATCGCCGGAATGTTTAAGATAGGTTCACGTTTGTTCACCGCGGCCGGTCCGTCACTCGTGAAGGAAATCGTCGGGTCAGGCGAACAAGTGTTTCTGGATCTGAAATACCACGACATTCCAAACACCGTAGCCCAGGCCGGGGTTGAAGCGACGCGGCTTGGCGTTTCAATCTTCAATATTCATGCGATGGGTGGGCGCGAGATGATGCGTCGCACCGCGGACGCCGTAACGGACTGCGCGGAAACTGAAGGAATGGCGCGGCCGATCGTAATTGGTGTCACGGCGTTAACCAGCGCGAACGCGGAGACTCTCCAGGAAATCGGCATTGATGAGAAGCCGACCGAACTTGTCTCACGTCTCGCCCTGCTGGCTAAGGAAAGCGGTATGGACGGCGTGGTCGCGTCACCGCAGGAAATCGGTCTTGTTCGTGCGGCCGTCAGGAACCAGCCCTTCGTTATAGTCACTCCCGGAATCCGCCCGGTGGGGGCTGACCACCTGGACCAAAAGCGGGTGACCACGCCAGGCGAAGCCATCGCCGCGGGCGCAGATTATATTGTCGTCGGTCGACCGATTCTCTCTGCCCCTGATCCGGTGGCCACGGCTCGACGGATTCTTGAGGACATGGAACTCGTTCCGGCGAGCAGCGCCGCAATTTGAAAGGAACCGGAAGCGGCCGTCCGCGTGTAGAATTAATAAGTCTGCACGATTTATATTGATTGCGTTTTCCACTATGATTCAAAGGTGACCCAACGTTTGAAATTCGCTACTGCGTATATCGCACTGGTCCTTGGAGCGTTTGTTTTTTCCTCCTCCGCTCAGCAAACAAGTCAGGCTGCTTCCGAACCCTTATCCCCGGCGCCGTATCGCGTCGGCGAGCGCCTGACTTATAACGTTTCCTTTTCCAACTTTGTGAGTGCCGCTCATATCGAGTTGCTCATCTCCGCGCGCGGTATGTTCTTCGGGCGCGAGGGAATCCAGGTGAAAGGGCACATCGAAACGAACGGTGTCGTGAACGCCGCATTGTTTGCAATTAACAACGACTACATCACCTACATCGATCCCGAAAGCGGTTTGCCGTATCACGGTCAACAGATAATTCGCGAGACAACGCGCACAACTGAGACTGCTGCTGACTTCAACCAACCCGCCGGCACGGCTGCAATACCGTCACACTCTACGAATGGGTTTACCGGAACATACGACTTGTTTTCCGTCATTTATCGCATTCGGGCACTGCCGCTAAATGCCGGCGCAAGTTATAGATTCTTGGTACGACAGGAAAATCAAAACTACCAAGTGGACGTACGTGTGGGCGGGCAAGAGAGCATTAAGACGAACGTCGGCTCATTCAACACGATCGAAACCCAGGTGAAGGTGAAACCGGAAAGCGGTAGCGGCTATACCAGCTCCGTTTTCTTCACGGACGATGAGCGACATGTTCCCGTGCTTGCGGTTACCCGGGTTCGCGCCGGAAGAATCACGGCCGAACTAGCCGGATCAGGTTTCGTTGCTACGCCCCCAGCCCCGCCAACTCCGACTCCGACGCCAGTTTTACCGACGCCTCCCGTTCGGCAACCGCTTGTGATTGCTCCAACCAAGGACGAAAGCGGTGCTGGAGATCTACCGTTCAAGGTCGGTGAACAACTGAACTACCAGGTGTTTCTGCCCAGCATCAAGGCGCCGGTGGCTAGTGCATTCTTCCACGTCAAGGCGCGGTCGAAATATTTCGATCACGACGGCTTCATGTTTACCCTCAGCGCGCAGACAACGAATGCGTTACAGAAGCTGTTCGTCGCCAACGACTCGATGGTCTCTTACGTCGATCCGAAAACATTGCTTCCCTTCCATACCGAATTCACCTTTAACGAAGGCCGCAATCGTTATGCGAATAAGCTGACGTTAAATCAGGATTACGGCACGGCCACGACCGAAAAGGGTGAGCGCATCGAAATCCCAATCGGTACGCACGATTACCTTTCCTACTTCTACCTGGCACGTACGTTTAATCTCTCACCAGCGCGACGGAACGCGATTTCAATCCTCGTAAACAATAAGCCGAAGACGTTGTTCGTCACGGTCATAAAGCGAGAGTCGATTCAACTGGGCTCTCAAAACATACCGGCCATTTCAGTGTCGCTTACGACTGATGATCCGGAAGCGGACAAGTTTCAACTCCGCGCTTGGATCAGCGACGACAAACGCCGTCTGCCATTGCGCCTAACCGCACAGACTGAGCTCGGACCCATCAGGGCTGACCTCGCTATCCTCCCCGTAACCGCCCAATAAGTTGGCTAGGCCGCACGTACCTCGATGCCTAACCGTCTGTTTTGAAATTGAAAACTGTTTTCAATTAGCGTATATTGCTCGCGGTTTGCAGCCAGCCGCCCGTCTCCTCGTCGGCAATTTTGAGTTGGGACTTATCAATGCTTAATTCATTTATCATCGTCTTTCGCGAGGGTTTTGAATCCTTTCTGCTCGTCGCCGTAATCCTTTCTTACTTGCGCAAGTCCGGCCAGCAATGGCTGGCGCCTGCGGTCTACATCGCAATCGGAATAGCGCTTTCGGCCAGCGCGGCACTGGGGTATGCCCTCAGTGTTGGGATCGAAGAAACGACGCTGCAAAGGTTTTTCGGGGAAAGTGCCGGCACAACCCTCAGCAGCTTCCTGGGGAACGAATCGCTGCGCGAGGGAGTGCTGGGCGTCGTGGCAATCGTGATGGTCGGTAGTCTCGTGATTTACATGTGGCGCACCGGACCGAAAGTGCAGCAGCGCATGAAGGAGCGGCTTGGTGAAGTCTCGTCGCGCACTTCTCGGACGGCGGCGATTGCGGGCGTATTCCTTTTCACGTTTCTGATGATCACGCGCGAGGGGATGGAAACCGCGCTGATGCTTTTACAGGTCAGGGGTTCGGAGATGTTCACCGGCGCCGCGATCGGTCTCTGCGCGGCCGGCGCCTTTGCGTGGGGTTGGGCGAGATATGGTCACCTGATTAACGTCAAAAGGTTTTTCCAGGTCACCGGAATTTTCCTGCTGCTGTTCATGGTTCAGGTTGGAATTTATTCTCTACACGAGTTTTCCGAAGCCGGGCTGTTGCCGAACAGCGAGGCGCTTCACACCGCTACTGAGAAGTTTTCGCCTGACGGCTTGTACGGCAAATGGTTTTCAGTTGTGATGCTGTCGGTTTGTGCACTGTGGCTGTTCGGGGGCTGGGCGATGGATCGCTTGAAGCACACGCGTGCTACCGGGGTAACGCTAAGCGAGGTGTGACGGAGCTGATTTAACTAACAATGAAAAAAGGGCGAGCCGCATGGCCCGCCCTTTTTGTTTGGTTATCAACGTGGGCTATTTGCCCGTGTTGAAATACTGAATGCATTGTCCCTGATTCGAGAACGAACCGCCTGAGGCGTCCGTATGCGTCTCCCAACCATTGTTCTTGCAATCGTCTCTGCTGGTCGGAACGTTTGACGCGATGAACTGAGCGGCTGGATTGAAGCCCACCCAGCACGCGCTGGTCGGCGAGTCCAGACGGAAGATGCCGACGCCGGCAAGTCCGCCATCGCAATACTCGGTCGCGAATACCGAGTTTTGATAGAGCGTGTTGAAGAACGGCTTCGTACCCACCGTCACAACCGGAGCGAGTGCGATGTTCAGGGCGTCGTAAGGACAACCTGCGGCGGTGCTGAAGCAAGGGGCGGATTCGCCAATTGGATTTGGACCGTAATGCGTGGAATTGTAAGACACACCGAAGACAACTGAATTCGGCAACAGGACATTCAGTGAGCTGAAATCGAAGCTGACGTTCGCTGCCTGCCCGTTGAAGCACTGGCCGCTGGTTGCGTCGTACCACTTGCCGGCATTCGCGCCGGTGCAATTGACGTTGTCCGCGGACGGCCGGTAAGGCACTGTGACAGTCTGTGTGACTGTCGCGATTTGCGAACCGGGAAGAGGGTTGCCGGCGTTGTAGATGTTGAACGTCATCGGGACTGTGAAGGTTGAGCCTGGCGCGCTTACGCAGTCTCCCGTGCTCCATTTTCCACTCTGACATGCAAAACTGCTTAGCGTTAGCTTAACGGTAAGGAGCTTTCGCGCCGAGCCCGCGAAAGTTATGCCGTCTCCAAATTCTCTCAGACCAAAGGCCTCCGGGCCTTCACTGGGCAAATTCCCAGGCAGCGGAGTGACCGTGCTGTCGTAGATAACGTCGGCGAAGCCGTATGATGCGGCGCACAATATTAGCGAAAGCGTGAGCAGCAGCGCTCTGACTGGTTTCGTATTCATTAGAAATTTCTCCGTGAAGATTGTTGGCAGGCGTTTGGCAAGCGCCTGAATGTTTGAGTCGGGGACTCGCCTTGGGGCTATAGCGAGAGCGAGGAAACTCCCGCGACTTTCTTCCTCGTTAACTTCACCCATCGCCGTCCGGCTGCCACACCTGACGTCGATCAATTCAATTCTCTGGAACGCGCAAACTGTAGGCAAAACCGTGAGGCTTGTCAAAGCGCGGCGTACAGCCTGGTGAGTTCACGTTTGAGTAATTTTCCCGTGGGGCCTTTGGGAATCTCAGAAACAATTCTTACCGACTTAGGGCATTTGTAGTCAGCCAGGCGCGCGCGGCAGAAGTCGATAATCTCGGTTTCACTTGCTTCCCTGCCCTCTTTCAACACCACGAACGCCGCCACCTCTTCACCATATAGTTCATCCGGCACTCCGATCGTGGCAGCGGCAGCGACGTCGGGATGTTGATAAAGCACTTCGTCTATTTCGCGTGGATAAATATTTTCACCGCCACGAATAATCATGTCGCTCTTGCGATCCACGATGTAAAAGAAACCGTCGTCGTCGCGGTATCCAACATCTCCGGTATGAAACCAGTCGTTGCGGAAGGCTTTGGCCGTCGCCTCAGGGTTGCGATAATAGCCTTTCAGAATATTCTCACCACGTAACACAATCTCGCCGAGCTCTCCGTTCTTCACTTCGCGATCGTCGTCATCAACCACGCGCATCTCGTTTCCAATTGGCATTCCGCACGAGCCCGGACGACGGCCTTTGTCTGGTGGATTGAAAGTCGAGCGGCAGGTTGATTCGGAAAGCCCATACCCTTCGATTACTAAACAATCGAAGATTTGCTCGAAGCGGTTCATCACCTCCGCCGGAACCGGCGCTGAGCCACACATCGCAAAGCGGAGTTGTTTTGTTTCTAATCCTTCGGGTACGCCGTCAGGGTAAGTGCTCAGCAGCATTGAAAGCATGGTCGCGACCGAGCCAAACGACGTGATCTGATATTCAGAAATGATTTGCCAGAAACGCGAAGCGGAAAACTTCGGACTGACTACCGTCGATCCGCCGGCGTAAAGGGCGGACATGGTTGTGACTGACACCGCGTTCATATGAAAGAGCGGCATGATCGTCAACAAGCGATCCTGCTGGGTAAAGCCAAGCCAGGAGCTGATCTGCTTCGCGTTCGCAATCAGGTTGCCGTGCGTCAGCAAACAGCCTTTTGGCCTACCGGTCGTGCCCGAGGTGTAAATAATTATGGCTTCAGTTTCACGATCGATAACCGCGTCGCTTGCAGTTATTCCATCTAAGCCCCGCGTCGCTTCAGACTCGTCGTCAAACAGGATCACGTCGTTGAGCGTCGGCACGTTCGCCCGGATGCTTTCAATCGTTGGAACAAACTCGGGGTGAACGAGAAGCAGCCTGGTTTCAGAGTCAGTCAGGACAAAGGAAATTTCCTGCGCCTTCAGCAAGGAGTTTATGGGACCGGCAATGGCGCCGATTTTCCAGCAGGCGAAGTAGGCAATGATGTACTCGGCGCTGTTCGGCATGAGCAGACTGACAACATTGCCCCTGCCGATCCCACGGCTGGCGAGTAGCTGCGCGGTGCGGTTAACTGCCTGTTCGAACTCGGTGTAAGTGAACGAGCGTCCATCCGTTTCGCTGAACAAAAAATGTTTCTGTGGGGCTGCTGCCACACGCGAAGCGAGCAATTCGCCCAGTGTTTGCGGCTCGACGCGCGGCATATCGTCCGGTTGAATCGGATCCGTTGTGCTTTCTGGTTTCATCTGAAATGTGGTCAATGATCGAGACGTGGCTGATTGTGATTCGGAACGTTTGAGATGATATATTAAGCCTCGTTTAATCGCTTAATCCTGCAACCCCGAATCGTCCGGCCTTTCAGTTCCTATGACCAATTACCGAAATTTCATCAATGGCGAATGGATCGAATCCGCCTCCGCAAAAGTCGCCCGCAACATTAATCCAGCAAATACTGACGAAGTGCTCGGCACCGTCAAACAGGCTACACGCGACGAAGCACGTTCCGCCGTCGAAGCAGCAAGCAATGCGTTTCGTGGTTGGCGCAACACGCCGGCGCCGACGCGCGGCAAAATCGTGACGCGTGCCGCGCGGCTGCTCGAAGAACATAAGGAAGAACTGGCGCAAATACTCACCCGGGAAGAGGGCAAGACCATCGCAGAGTCGCGCGGTGAATTGCAACGCTCGATCAACGTCG
>JBKPNP010000055.1:0-3731 GCA_046732775.1 Acidobacteriota bacterium | reverse complement strand
AAACTTCTTTTCGTCGCGCAAACGATGAAGAAATCGCACCCGCACCACATCACCGTAAAGATCACCTGCCCAGTTGATTACGAAAGTCTCTACCGAAGGTTCCGTATCGGCCGTGAATGTCGGTCGCAAGCCCACATTTGTTACGCTTCGGCGCCATTCTCCGTCGATTAACGCCCCGGTCACGTACACACCGTTCCGAGGTATGACGCGGTTCCGGGGGTGCAAGTTGGCTGTCGGGAAACCGAGTCCCGCGCCTCTTTCGGCGCCTCGCTCGACCCGTCCCTCAACACCGTAAGGACGCCCCAGCAGCCGCCGCACTAAATTAACCTTGCCAGCCGCTAAGAGACTCCGAACCCTGCTCGAACTCACACGCTGATTGCGAAAGCGAACCTCCGGCACTTCGTCCGCGAAAAAGCCCTGGGCTTCGCTGACGCGCCTGAGCAGTGCGATATTGCCTTCGCGATTATGGCCAAACGCAAAGCCACAACCGAGGTAGACCTCTTTCGCGTGTAGCCGATCCTTTACAACGTCACACAAAAAATCCTCAGCTCGTATTTGCGAAAACTGCTCGTCGAAGCGAATGACGATAGTCTGCTCGATCCCGAGTACGCCGAAGCCCTCGACTTTTTGATCGAGCGTTTGCAGGAGAGGTGGCGAAGACTCAGGATGCAAGACCGCGCGCGGGTGGGGATCGAATGTAATTACGGTGGGCACCGCTCCAGTCGCGCGGGCTCTGTCGACCACGGTGCGAACAATCAGCTGGTGGCCGAGATGCAAACCATCAAACACACCGAGGGTCAAAACCGTCGGGCGCTGAATCTCAGCATTGTCAGTTCCGTGAAATAGCCGCATAACTCAACTATGAACGATGAAGGATGAAGGATGAACCCGCGACGATGACTCGCGCGCGAAACCTTTATGCTTTATTCATCATTCATCGTTCATCGTTCAGCGTTCACTACTAGTCCGTCGTACGCCCACTCAACTCCCGCCGGAAGTTTGGCTGAGTCGCGCGCATGCTTCACATCGTGCGCAATGTGCGTCAGAAAAGTCCGCTTCGGTTTGATCTTCTCAACGTATTCCAGTGCCTTATCCAGCCACAGGTGGGTTGGGTGTTCGGCGAAGCGCAGGCAATCAAGCGCGAGCACGTCGAGTCCGCGCATTCGTTCGATTGATGCCGGCGGAATCTCGCTCAAGTCAGTGGCATACGCAAAATCGTTACAGCGATACGCCATCACCGGCAGTCGACCGTGAATCACCTCGAGCGGTGTAATCAGGAACTCGGGCGACAAACAAAACGGTGCGTTCGGTTCAACGGTGTGTGGAATCACCTGGGGCAGGCCACCGCCGAAATGCGAAGGCTCGAAGATGTACTTGAAGATGCGGCGAATATCGACCCAGGCGCGCTCATTCGCATACAGGCCCAGCGCTCCGTAGCGAAAGTTTAGCGGGCGAATGTCATCGAGACCGAAGATGTGATCGGCGTGACAATGCGTTACCAAAACTGCGTCGAGCCGTTTCAGACCATAACGCAAAGCTTGCTGGCGAAAATCAGATGAGGTGTCTATGAGCACTGAGCAACCGGCGTGCTCGATGATGACTGAAACTCTTAGACGTTTATCGCGTGGGTCGTCAGAAGTGCAGGTCTCGCAATCGCAGGCGATCGAGGGTACGCCCGTCGAAGTTCCGGTCCCTAAGAACGTAAGCTTCATGGTAGGAGCCCAAAGTCCAATGTCGGCTTTGGTCTTTGATCTTTGGTCTTTGAATCTGGACCTTGGACTTGCCTCGTTTTATCCCCCGGTGATGTCGCTGCTCGAGAACTTCCGCGCTTTCGGAGTTGCATTTGTGAGCGAAACGTACTGCATTCGCAAGTCCGCCAGCAGTCCTTCCAGGATTTGTTCTTCCTGTCGCAGCAAGTTGCCGCGAGTTTTTTGTTGCAGCATTCCCAGTATGTCGATCCAGTGCTTGCCGAGTTCGAGATCGACGTCACGCTTGCCCGTCACCGGATGTTCCATCATCCCGAGCGAAGTCGCGGCATTCGAAGCTATCGACATCATGAAGTTCACGAAACCTGCCTCATCCTCGGTGCCTGGTAAATCCATCTCCGCCGCCGCCTCATCGCCATGAGTTGCCGGCTGCTCGGCTGCAGCTTGGTCTTCCCGCGAACTGGCGGCCGCGGGTTTTGCGGTGGCTTCGTTTGAATCGCTCGGGGCAGCCGCTTGATTTTCCGGTGCGGCAGAAACTGGAGCCGGCTCGTCAGTCTTTATAGCGGACGCTTCCGGCTTATCGATCGCGGGCAAATCTCTGGGCGAGCCATCCGCGTTGAATAGCCGGCGGTCAGTCACTTTGTAGCTGGGTTGTTCCTCGTTCATTTCCCTACCTCACGGAAACATGTGTCTGGTTCGGGTTTGGGTGCTGAGCCCGAAGGTGCTGGTTTCCGTTCAAGATTTTTAATTACGGACTCAGTGTAGAATGTGCTGCGCTTTCAGACAAACTGGAAACCCGAAACTCGAAACTCAAAACTTTATGCCTGCCACTTTTGCTGATCTTGTCGAACTAATGAAAAAGTTGCGCGCCCCGGACGGCTGTCCCTGGGACCGCGAGCAAACCTACGCCACGCTCGCGCCAATGCTTCTGGAAGAGGCGTATGAAGCATTCGAAGCCGTCGAAGAAGCGCGCGAGGGCAATCCTGCCGAATTGCGGGACGAGCTCGGCGATCTGCTTTTTCAAATTGTGTTTTATGCGCAGGTTGCGGCGGAACAGGGAGACTTCTCAATCAACGACGTTACGAATGCCATTCACGAAAAGATGGTGCGACGGCACCCGCATGTGTTCGCTGACACTGCGGCCGCGGACACGGCTGCGGTGCTGCGAAACTGGGAAGCGATGAAACAGGAAGAACGGCGCGCGGCCGGCAAGTCGGAGCGGGAAGCGTCGTTGCTCGATGGCGTATCGTCAAAAGCGCCGGCGCTAATGGAAGCGCATCAGCTGACAACGAAAGCGGCTCGCGTCGGTTTCGACTGGGAAAAAGTGGATGACGTTTTCGCGAAGTTGGAAGAAGAAATCGGCGAACTGCGCACTGCCATCAAAACTCACGCGCTGTCGAATAGTGAAGCTGATCATAGCGGCGTGAGAGAAGAACTTGGCGACCTGTTATTCGCGGTGACGAATATCGCACGACATCTGAAGGTAGAACCCGAAGCCGCGCTCAAGTTAACTAACCGAAAGTTTCGCCGGCGTTTTGGATTCATTGAAGCAAAACTCAGCGAGCAGGGCCGCACGTTCGAAGGAACCACACTCGATCAGATGGAAGCGCTTTGGCAGGAAGCTAAGCTTGAGAAGGCAGAACGCAAAAAGCAGTAAGCAGCAAACGTTGCCGCTCACTGCTTACTGCTTACTGTTGACTGCGCTTAGTCGTTCAACTGAATCGATCGCAGTATGTTGCTAAACGCCGTCTGATAACGCCCTGACTCGTTACTGGGCGCGACCGCAATCAGGTAAAACAATTCGCCGCTGCGAAGTTGCGTGGTCATGACCACGACTGTTTCCGTCTGTCCGGTGGCTTCGTTCGCGTTGCTCAACGTGGTAGTCAAACCGGGTCTGCCGGCGATCGTCGTGCGCTGCAGATTCGATCGTTGCTGTAGACTGCCATTGCCTACGCCGAGACTTTGCAGCAATTCATTCGTGGCCTGCTGCAGGTTCCGACTCTGAGTTTGACCGAGCCCTAAGTT
>JBKPNP010000054.1:0-1059 GCA_046732775.1 Acidobacteriota bacterium | reverse complement strand
ACGCGCCAGCCATTCCATCGTTTGTTCGAATCTGGCGAGGACGTCATCGAAGTCGAGATAGTCGCCGGCAACCGGAGCCGTGGCCGGCGCAATTTGCTCCCCAGTCAACTCGTCGCGTCCGCCGTTGATTGCATACAGCATGCACTTCGCGAGGTTGGCGCGGGCCCCAAAGAATTGCATTTGCTTGCCCAGCACCATCGGCGAAACACAGCAAGCGACAGCGCCGTCGTCACCCCACGCCCGCCGCATGATCTCGTCGCTTTCAAATTGAATTGAGCTTGTTTCGATTGCGACCTTTGACGCGAAACTGCGGAACCCGTCGGGCATTCGCGGTGAATACCAGATTGTTAAGTTTGGTTCCGGCGCCGGGCCGAGGTTGTAGAGTGTTTGCAAATAACGAAAGCTTGTCTTCGTTACCAGCGGCCGGCCATCGTCACCCATGCCGCCAATCGATTCCGTCACCCAGGTGGGGTCACCTGCGAACAGCGCGTCGTATTCCGGCGTACGGAGAAAACGAACGATCCGCAGCTTGATTACGAAGTCATCAATAATCTCCTGGGCCTGTTCCTCGGTGATGGTGCCGGCGACGAGATCGCGTTCGAAGTAAATATCCAGAAATGTAGAAGTGCGACCAAGCGACATCGCCGCACCGTTTTGCTCTTTCACTGCGCCGAGGTAACTGAGGTAGAGCCACTGGACGGCTTCGCGGGCATTTCGAGCCGGAACCGACAAGTCGAATCCATAGCTCCGGCCCATCACCACCAATTCTTTCAGCGCTCGAATTTGTTCGCTCAACTCTTCACGATCGCGAATGATGTCGTCCGTTGACATCTCCGCGTCGAGCTGCCGCTTCTCCTGCTCTTTTTTCTCGATCAACCGGTTGACGCCGTAGAGCGGCACGCGCCGGTAATCACCGATGATTCGCCCGCGCCCGTAAGCATCCGGAAGCCCGGTAAGCACGTGCGAACTACGACAGCGCCGGATGTCTGCGGTATACGCATCAAACACTCCTTCGTTGTGCGTCTTACGGTATTTAGTGAATGTCTCGACGACCTCAGG
>JBKPNP010000053.1:0-2931 GCA_046732775.1 Acidobacteriota bacterium | reverse complement strand
ACCTGGCAACCGCTGCAAACAAAACACCGAAGCTTTGGCAATAAGCTACGGAGACTGAGTTTTTATTTAATCGACAAAAAGCGTGGGAGCAAAGGCTACTACAACAGTCACCGGCGTACAAGTGCATAACGCAAAAAGGCGTCGCACCTTGCCAAGTGCGACGCCCTCCCAGAATACAAACTGGGGGACCTATCGGCGACGTCTCTTTGCCTGATTCGCCGCTGATGGTTTTACGTTTTGACGCCGGAAGGGGCGTGACGGTCTGAAAATCTTTAGTCGCGATGACAGGGCTTGAAAAATTTGTCAACTCGAAGACGTCCTCGGGCGTCTAATTCCTGAGTGTCATCAGCATCACGCGTCGTTAACTGGGTGAAACAATGAATCATTACCGCAGCTTGCCCGCCAGGGCCTTCTTCAATCGGCCATTCATTTCCTTTGTTGCAATTGCAGCGATGCTGTTGAGCATCGCGACGGTGGGCGCGCAACGCCAGAGCATCCCAGCCGCAGCCGGTCTCAAAGAAGATCAGCGTATTTTGCACGTCCTGAATCGGCTCGGGTTCGGGGCTCGACCGGGTGATGTCGCGCGTGTGAAGGCAATGGGGCTGGAGAACTACATCAAGCAGCAACTGCATCCCGAGAGCATTGACGATGCGGTCGCAGAAGCAAAAGTAAAAGACCTTGGCGTTTTGAAACTCACGACCGCCGAGCTATACGAAAAGTATCCGCAGCCTGGCCAGTTGTTACGACAGCTCGAGCGTCATGGCGAGCTGCCTGCCGGACTCGCCGAAGCTCGAGACAACCGCGTGAAGGGTGGTGCGAATACTGCACCCGGGACCGTCGGTGACGCAATGGAAATGAAAGCCGACGCGACTGCTAAACCCGGCGAACAGCCGAATGAAACGGCGGCGGGCGCCGACAACCAAAAGTATCGTCAGGCTCTGCGCGCCTACTACCAGCAGAATGGCCTGCAACAACCACAACGAATAGTTGCTGAGCTTCAGGCCTCGCGAATTCTACGCGCCGTGTACAGCGAACGGCAGTTGCAGGAAGTGATGGTTGACTTCTGGACGAACCACTTCAACGTCTTTGCAGGGAAAGGCGCCGATCGATGGCTGCTCGTGTCGTACGATCGCGACACGATTCGTCCGAACGCGATGAGAAAGTTCTCTGACCTCTTAACAGCTACCGCGAAAAGCCCGGCGATGCTGTTTTATCTCGACAACTTCCAAAGCGTTGGTCCGAACGCGCAACTCGGACCAGGGAATCGCGCGGCGGGTCGTAATCCTCGGGCCGGTGGTCTCCTCGGTCAGCTAATGGGAAGAAATCCCGGGCAGCAAGGCCGCGCCACACCCGGACAAGTTGAGCAGAACCAACCGCAAAGACAACGGCGGGGAATCAACGAAAACTACGCACGTGAGTTGATGGAGCTGCATACACTCGGAGTTGACGGCGGTTACACGCAGAAGGACGTGCAGGAGGTGGCGCGCTGCTTTACTGGTTGGACGATCTTCGCGCCGCGAGGCGGCGGCGCCGCAGCTCAGGCAATGTTAGATGGACCTCGCGCGGAAATGTTGCGCGAAAATGCGGGCAAGTTTTTCTTCAATCCGCGCGCGCATGACGATGGCGAAAAGACCGTCTTGGGTCACAAGATTCCTGCGGGGGGCGGGATGAAAGACGGTCTGCTTGTGCTCGACATTCTGGCGCATCATCCGGCGACAGCGAAGTTTATCGCGACCAAGTTGGTGCGGCATTTCGTTTCGGACGAACCACCCGCCGCGCTCGTGACGCGAGTCGCTTCGGCGTTCACCAAGAGTGACGGCGACATTCGCGAGACCCTGGCCGCCATATTTTCCTCGCCGGAATTTAATTCGCCCCGGGCGTATCGTGCGAAGATTAAACGGCCGTTTGAATTGGCCATAAGTGCTATTCGCACGCTCGGTGGAGAGACGACGGGCGGTCCGCAACTGCATCAGTGGATCGCACGCATGGGCGAACCGCTTTATGGGTTCCAAACGCCGAACGGCTACTCGGACACGGCTGAGAGTTGGGTCAACACCGGCGGGTTATTGGAGCGCTTGAATTTTGGGTTGATGCTCGCGTCCAATCGGATTCCAGGTACGCGCGTCGATCTAACAAGATTTACGGGAGCCAGTGGCAGCGGAAGCGATAATGCGCTGATGATGGATCGCTTCCTCGAGGTGATCGTTGCGGGCGACGTTACTGCGAAAACTAAAGCGGCATTGGTACAGCACGTTAACGATGCAACGCCGCTGACCATTTCCGCACCGCCGCGGCCCGCCGACAACGAGGGCATGGCAGATGACTCGATGAACGGCCCGGCGTTTCGTCAACGTCAGCAGCGTCAACTGGCGCGCGCTGATGCGAACATCACAGATCCGGTGACGAAGGTGGTGGGCTTGATTTTGGGTTCACCGGAATTTCAGAGGCAGTAAAACAAGTTTCGAGTTTCGAGTTCCGAGTTTCGAGTTAGAACTCGGAGCCCGCCGCGAGCCACTTGGAACGCGGCAAGCGGCAAGCGGCAAGCGGAAAGCGGAACTCAGAACTCAGAAGCTCAGAACTCGAAACTCGAAACCAGGGTATGAATATGAATCGTAGATATTTTCTTAAGTCTGGTGGCGTTGCGCTCGCGAGTTTTGGCCTGGCCACTGCGGCGCCTTCGTTTCTTCAGCGAGTCGCACTTGCGGAAACGCGTGAACGACTCAGCGGCGGCAGGCGCAAAACCCTCATCGCAATTTTCCAACGCGGCGCTGTCGATGGCTTGAACATGGTTGCGCCTTACGGTGAGCGTTCTTACTACGACCTGCGCCCGGCGATCGCCATCGCGCAACCGAAGGCCGGCAATGCCGAAGCGCTGATCAATCTCGACGGCTTCTTTGGCCTGCATCCGTCGCTCGCGCCGTTTAAGTCGCT
>JBKPNP010000052.1:0-2588 GCA_046732775.1 Acidobacteriota bacterium | reverse complement strand
CTGCTTGATTTGGTTGACCAGGACAGTTCGCTCGCTAACGTATTTGACGAAGAAACCAGCGCGATCGAAGCAGAGATAGTTTTCTCGTTCACCGAAGAATTCGCGACCACGCTTAGTGACTGTTTGTTGCGCCGGACAATGGTAGGACTGAATTCGACAACTGGCTTGCGTGCGCTCAGCGCCGCCGCGAGTGCTGCCCAAAAGCATTGGGGATGGTCGAACGCGCGCGTCGCGGATGAAGTCGAAACTTATCGACGCCACGTTCAGGCCCAACTGCAGGTATGAGCTAAAAAGTAACCCTCCCTGCCGTCACTCAACGGAAGGGAGGGTAGTTGACCGATTGAATAGATGCTAAACGACTGGACGCCGCCCGCTGACAAGATTGATCACCAGCACGACCACCGCTAACAAGAGCAGCAGATGAATAAATCCGCCCATCGTGTAACTCGACACGAGTCCGACTAGCCAGAGCACCAAGAGAATCACAAAGATTGTCCAAAGCATTTTTTGTCCTCCTATTAGTTTCGCCGGGTTACCTCTCGCTGAAACGCGTAGTGAATAGCGCAACGGATATGCCAATTGGCGAATTCTCAGGGCAAACTATTGATTCACAGCGATTTGCCACGATGGAACCACCGATTCGTCCGCAAATGATTGCGTATGAAAAGCCGCCAGTTAGAAATGGCGCGAGAGACTTTTCGTTCAGTCGCAAGGTAGTGAAGGATAGTGGGGCAGTTGTCGGGAATGAGGCCAGCACCACCTGCGGTAGCAGTTGGGTCTTCGGATTGTCGATTTGCAGCGTTGATTGTCGATTGGCTTTATCGCGATACTCAAATCCGAAATCGCCAATTCGCAATCTACAATCCACAGACCCACCTGCTACCGCAGGTGGTACTGACCGCTCCCAAACTGACCCAACACCCGGAGTTCGTAACTCTGGACATACTTCCGTGGCCGCTGTTAAAGTAGGCACGTGCTCGCTGCTCCCACGTGCAGCGAGCGCTTTGCATTAAAGATCTCGGGTTTTGTATCGCGTCGTTGTCCCCCCGACCTCCGTCGCTTCAATCCTGAAGCGTTGAAATAATTTCGACAGAACGTTTAGGTCTGTCTGTATGAAGACTCGCTGGCGCCGTTGGGGCAACAGCAGATTTTGGAGTACCCATGCCTTCCCCCATCAGAAAAATCGTTCGACGTTCACCAAAAGTTTCGTTGCTCTTTGCCGTTACCACTGCGGTGGTGTTGCTGGCGATCAGCGCCGTAATCATCTACCAGAGCCGCGCGCCACGCGTGACGAGGATCAACTACTCGCAGCTTTATCAGATTGCTGAAGCCGGTACCGCTGCTTCAGTTTCAATTGAGAACGACACGTTGACCGTGCTGAGCCAGCAAGGCACAGCGCTGCAGGCGACGGTCACCAGCGACGCGATCCGTCAGGGTCTGGTCGAGCAGTTTCGCAAGCAGAATATCCCCGTCGAGTTTCGGCCAGTTGAAGCGACCTGGTCCGGGACGCTGTTGACCTGGGGTGCACCGATGTTGACAGTGCTGCTGCTTGGCGTGATTGGCTGGCGCGTTTACGCGAGTACGCATGGTGGCGTCGGCAGCTTTTCGCTCGCGAACCAAAACGGAAAACAAAGCGTTTGCTTTGCTGACGTGGCCGGAGTTGACGAAGCCACTTCGGAACTTTCGGAGACCATAGACTTTCTGCGTGACCCCGAACGTTTTGGCCGTCTGGGCGGCCGGGCCCCGCGCGGCATTTTGCTTTTTGGACCGCCGGGAACGGGCAAGACTTTGCTGGCTCGCGCCGCGGCTGGTGAAGCCGGCGTGCCTTTCCTGCTCGCCTCCGGCTCGAGTTTTCAGGAGAAGTTTGCCGGGGTCGGCGCGTCGCGCGTGCGCCGCTTATTTGCAGAGGGAAAGAAGCTCTCACCGTGCATCATCTTCATCGATGAAATCGATGCCCTGGGCCGGCAGCGCGGTCGCGGCAACGATTCCGCTACTGCCGATCAGGATCAAACTCTCAACCAGCTATTAATTGAAATGGACGGCTTCGATCAAAGCTCGAGCATCGTCGTCATTGGATCGACAAATCGACCGGACGTGTTGGATCGTGCACTCACCCGACCCGGCCGGTTCGACCGGGAAATCGCCGTGAACCTTCCTGACGTTCGCGGTCGCGAAGCGATCCTGAAAGTCCACGCTCAGAAAATGCAGCTCGATTCGGAACTCGAACTCAGTTGGGTGGCGCGCGGCACACCTGGTTTCTCAGGAGCTGATCTCGCCAACCTTTTGAACGAGGCGGCCATCGCGGCAACGCGTGACGACTCCGAAGCCGTTGGCCGTACGCATGTCGAATACGCGCGCGATCGGATTCTGATGGGCGCCGAGCGTCACGGCTTCATGATTGACGAAGACGAACGTTACGCTACGGCAGTTCACGAAGCGGGTCACGTTGCGGTCGGTTTGGCGGTCAAGAATGGCGACCCGATTCACAAGGTTTCGATCCTGCCGCGCGGACGCGCACTCGGCGTTACCCAATCACTGCCGGAGCGCGATCGCCTGATGAAGAAGCGCGAGTACCTGGAAGATCAGAT
>JBKPNP010000051.1:0-10303 GCA_046732775.1 Acidobacteriota bacterium | reverse complement strand
CCCCCAAACGCTGCTCGCCATACCCAGCCAGGCGAGCGTAGTTTGAGAGTTCACCAACAACTCTTTCTCTTCGAGAAGTCTGGATTGCTCGTTATGATTCAGACGCCGGTACTGCTCGGCATTCTGTATCGTGGCAACGATGATCTTCGCGAGGGCAAGTAGTGCTTGTTCATCGTCTTTGTTAAAAGCAGCCAGCCTTTTGCTCTCCACGTTGAGCACGCCGAGCACTTTGTTTCCATCGGTAAGCAGCGGTACCGTTAACTCAGATTTCGTTTCAGGGGAGAAGGCGAAGTAGTCTGGGTCAAGTCTCACGTCGTTTATCAACTGGGACTTTTTTTCAAGAACGGTCCGCCCTGCGATACCGATCGGTGTCCCGGGCCGCCGCACCAACGGCTTGTTTTCGCCAACCTGCGGTCTGTTCTCGCTCCCCAGGGGCCTTCGTTCGCCTACCAAATTAAGCAAGCTGCCGTACCCTTCCTCTGAATAAACGCTCTCGAAGCGCAACTCGTTTCTCTCCTTGTCATAAAGCTGGATGGTCCCCAGGAATGCCTGCGGTTGGGATACAACCGCCTGCTCGACTAGCCGGTCGAGTACCTCGCTTTGATCCGTTCCGAGTCTAATTCTCGAAATCTCGTCGCTCGCCCGCTGGACAGCTTCCAACGAAGCTATTTTGCTTTCGACAGCGCGATGATGCTGGATGGAGATGGCGGTGAGGTTGGCGATCAAAGAGAGCGTGCCAGCCCACTCCTTTACCTCGCGCATAGTTCGCGGGCTAAGGAAATGCGCCAACATTGCCCCTACTGGCTTGTCTCCGGTCAACATCGGAACGCTCAAACCGGATTTTATTCTCTTAGCCTCGACTATTTTGTGCACACTGAACCGCGTCTCCTGGGCGTAGTCGGTGACTAAGACAGGTTCTCCGTTCCTGATCGTATAGCCTGTTTGGTAGTCTTCGACGTTATCCTCTTCGTAAAGCCTGACGTCCTCCTCCGTCCATCCTCTCCAACTTTCAAACCTAAGACGCCCATCAGCGTCGGGCATGACTATGGCAACGAATTCTGCTCCGAGCGAATCCGCAGCTTTGTTCACCGCGTATTTCAGTGCGCTCTTTAGATCGGTGGCGCCCAGCAGCTCCTCCGATAGTTCTACCAGTCCGAGCTGCTTGCCATACAAGAGGCCGATGTGGATTCTGACTGATATCCGTTGTGCCAGGATCAGGATATGTTCGAGTTCTGCTGACGTGAAGCTATGAATAGTGCGGTAGTTGATGAACATTACGCCGACGCGGTGTTCCTTAACCTTAAGCGGGACGGCGCACACCGATTTGATCTCTTCCCGTTTGACGAACGGGCGGTCCTTAAACATTTTGTCATCCGCGACCCGAGAAACGCAGTGGTAGGGTTCGTCGAGCGCGAGCATCCGGTAAACAATCGAGCCGCGTTCGGCTTTATGACAGTAGCTCGCATCTTGCTCGTGCATCACTCCATCCATGGTGGTGAACGGTAGAAGGCGCTCTGTCGCCTCGTTATAAATAAAGAGGGTCACCGCATCGCAGTTGATGTCCGCCTTCGCACGTGCAACTAAACTCTGGAGCGCCGCTGTCAGATCCACGTCGCCAATCATCATCATCTCGGTCATTTCGCGTGTGGACTGCTGGGCCTTCGCAACCTGGTCGAGCAGATTGACTTTTTTCAGAGCCATTGCGGCATGGGTCGCGAAGGTTCGTGCCTGGCGGATCTCGTCCGCTCGAAAGTCTCGCTGGTTTCTGTAGACCAGAAAGAGGATGCCCACTTTCTCGCCGGCGACCGCCAGACCAAGTCCTTCGAAACTTCGGGCTTCGAGCCGCTGGAGGAGTGCCAGCGACACCGCCGGAAGGAAGGCGGGAATCGGGTCATTGGGAGGGAGAGCACTCCGAATCGGTTTATTAATGTCAGGTATGCCGACCCATCCTTCACGCATGGCTGCTTGAATGATATCTCCGACCGGCAGCGCTTCGTTCAGCACTTCGTTGCGGAGTGCCCCATCAACGCCATCGGACACAGCTTCGCGCACCGGAAGCTCGCGCGGAGAATCATTGTCGGTGTCTGCGTATGGCCAAATGATGGCGTAGTCGGCCCGCAGAATCTTGCGCGCGCTCTGCACAATACGCGTCAGCAGTTCTTCGGTCGTTTCGGCCGCCTCCATTCCCTGCCGGGCCCGCCACATTGGCTCCAGCTCCTCCATCTGGCGAGCGTTGTCATAGGCAATAGCGGCCTGCTTGAGGTAAGCCTCAAGCACGTGCACGTCGTCGTCATCCCGCGAAAATTTGCGCGGCTTCGAGTAGTAAAACCAAATGACCCCGAGCCGCCTTCCTCCAAATGACAGTGGAAAGCACATGGCGGCGCGCGTGCCGTGGTCGATCATGGCAGGGTTGATCTCATGCGCTGCCTTCCTCACGTCTTCGCAGCGGTAGAATTCGCCGGTCTTCAAGACGCGCATCGATATGCCCTCGCGCCTGACGATGTTGCTGGTCTCTATTAACTTGCCGCCGCGGACCGCGGTGTAGTTGCGTCCCAAACCGGATTCTTCGATTAGTACCAGCCTGACTCGCTCGGCGTCCGTCGCCTCCAGCGCCTGATTTGCAATATCCTGCAGCAGCTGAACTGAGTCAGGTAACTCGACGAGTGCGCTGCTGGCTTCATACGAGGATTGGATTCGTCCACGCGCGATTTCCACCTCATGGAGGAGATGGGAGTTGGCGATCGCCATAGCAGCGGTGCTGGCGAGCAGGTTCAACAGGGGATCGAGCTCATCAGGAAACTTCCGTCCGCGTGTGTCGTTGATGTAAAGCACGCCGACGGTACGCTCCTGCCATTTGAGGTTGATCATTAAGACCGCACCGAAGCGCTCGGTCTTGGCAAAGACTGGGGCTCTTCCGGGCCAGTTGTTGTAATCAGTGACAGCTTTCAAGGCCAGATCGTCGCGCATGACGTGGCCCGCCAGCCCCTCCTCGAGCTTAATGGTCGTACCGATAGACTGCGGGAACTTGTAGTCGGCGATCACCGTCAGCTCACCGCGCTCTGGATGGAACTGGGAGATGCCGCCGTCCTTCGCTCCCAGCAACTCCACCGCCTGGCTCGTTATAGTATCGAGCACGCTGCCCAGATCTTTCTGGGTGTCAAGTGCCAGAACCGTGTTTTGAATTGCCGCCAGTTGGTCTGCGTTTCGTTTGTTCTGCTCGTAGAGTTCAATGACTGCCGCCGCCTGTGTGGCGAAGACTTCGCACAGCTTGATTTCGTCCGGGGTAAATTCGCGGACCTCGCCGATCATGTCCAGGCCGAGGGAACCGATGACCTGCCCTTTGCCGATCAAAGGCACTATGAGCAACGACTGGATTCCATGTTCCTGGAGGATGTTGCTGACTGGGCTCAATGAACGGTCCATCGAGATGTCAGGCACTACGATGGGCTTCTGGAAGTTAACCATCTGCTCCTCCGCAGGCACGCCGGTAAAGGGAATGGTCAACCCTTTCGTTCCGATGAGTGGGTATTCGGAGATAACATGGCCGCAGCCATTTCCTGAGTCGAACACCATCAGTCCGCTGTGATCGACCTTCAGCAACTCCACTGCGAACTTGCATGTGGCGCTTAGAATTTCATCCAGATCGAGCGAGAGAGCGAGGCTAGCTGAAGAGGATCGTTCGCTCGTGGCAGCAGGCGCGTGACCCGGTGGGGACGGGCGAATGGATAAGTCTTGTCCGCTCATTTGCGCCTCCTTTGAATTGTGGAGCTAGTCAGCGTTTCTAATATCTAGCCCGGTTGCCACGCTTCTATTGTTTGGATCAGTCGCTCAAGAAGCACGGGCTTACCCCCAACGTGAATCCTGACGTATCTGCCATCAGGCTCCGGCAGCTCGAGGCCTGGCATGACAAGGATGCGCTGCGTCATCAGATAACGACTCAGAGCGGTGCTGTCAAGCGTACCTGGCACGAAGAGCAGGGCGTAGTTCCCCTTGAACTCCGTGCAAGAGAAGTCGGGGCGTCGGGCCAGAAAATCCTGCATCAGCGCTTTGTTGTCCCTGATGTTTTGCAGCACGTTCCCGTCAGGTTTCAATTCGCCGTGAGTCATCAGCAGGTGAGTGGCCCGCAGGAGGCCTTCCAGGTTAAGACCGAACGGCAGTTGACGGTCCAACTGCATGGCGGTGTCTTTGTTCGCGACGAGCGCGAAACCCATACGCAGGTGCGACATCCCGAAATACTTTGAGAGCGAGTGGAAGACGAGCAAATTCTTGTTTGCATACCGCCTAAGCAATTCACGCGTCGACAACTCCGGGTCAATATTTGCGCAAGTGCGATCAAGCGCCACGAACACATCGTCGGGCACAGCATCGAGCACAGCACATATTTCCGCGTCAAGGATCGGAACGCCGGTAGGGTTATTGGGGGTAACAAGAAATAAGCAACTTGGGCGACGTTTACGCAACTCATCGAGCACCCGTTCAACGGGGTAACAATAGCCCGCATCGAAGGGAACGCCGAAGAACTTCATGCCCAGTGCATGAACCTTATGGTAGTACCTGAAATAGGTCGGTGTGGCGGCGAGAAAGCCACTGCGATGATGGCCCGCTAGCTCCAAGTGACGTACAAAGGTGAGGAGGGTATCGATGGAACCGTTGCAGCCAAAGTTCGGTTGAGCCTGCACCGGATCGACTCCATAAAGTTGGGCGAGCACCCGGCGCAGCCTAATCGCTCCCCCGAGTACTTCCGGATAAAGCTCACCTCTTTTTACATCCGTAAGTCCATCCTGCTCACGCACGGCGAGAAAGATTTCTGCGGTCTGTTGCGGACTCTGGAAACCTTCCAGCATTCTGGACAGCGTCTCTAAAGGGAGATCTTGATCGAAGGTGGGCTCAAACATGTGCTCTTCTCTTCATTAGAAGTGGCCGGATTAGAAGTGGCCCGTCTACGTTGCCGCGCGTAGATAAGATGGATTTTGCCTGCCGTGTGAGGCAAAGCTTGAGTCTTAAAGCTCTCTCTCTCTCAAAATCTCCTTCGGCTCTTTGGCCCAGCGCTTTCAGAAGGAATGTGCCAGTGTACTCGTTACCGTGCGTGCCACCAATGTTTGCGAGATTCTGATCTTGATTTCCTTAAGCTCTAATTGTTCACCCTTCGGCACCAAGTAAAAACTTAAGTCAAGATCTTGTTCGAATGATTATGAAGAGAAAACGAGTCTAGCAGACATCTGCTTCGCGAACGAGAATATAAAGACGGACAGGGGCTATCAAAGATCCTCTTGCGAGTTTTTTCGGAACTTTGAAAGAGGCTTTACAGACTGTTCGCAAGCAGACGGAAAGGGCTGACGCTCCTGCAGCTTGTTGTTTATGCCGGCCTGGTTGAGGGCGTTGTCCGGGTAATTGTTTGCGTGGACCTTGACACGCTATGGGAGCGGAGGTTCAAATCCCGACCGCCGTTCACTCCTTTCCGTGGTGAGGATTCTCAACGGTCACGAGTCTCTGGTTCGTAAGCGGGTTTCTCAGTGACTCCTACTGTTTCAGCAACCATTACGATCTCTTCACGAGCAGCAATGAAAAAAACTAAAAGCACTGCATCATGGTGGGAGCGACGCGACGGCGCTCCACCTCCGGAATACAATGAATGTTATAGTCGCGCACTGAGGCGATTGGCGGTTACCCTAAATTGTCGCGGATCTAATTCCCCTTTCAGTCCTGCCGAACTCAAAAAGTCAGATTCCCAATTGGATGAGGCCTTCCAACAAAAGAAGATTGGCTCAACCAACGCAAACGCTGCTCTGGTAAATCACGAACTGATTGATCGTCCCCAGGAACTCGAAGATTTCGATCAGGCCGAAAACCTTTTCTATGGCGATTTCGATTTCAGCTGCCCGCGCGGTTTTAAGAATATCGTTCGCATCACGCATCGGTCCACACCCGCATTTCGCAAGTGGAGCTTTGAGAGACTCATTTGGCCTTCGTTTGAGACGGCGCAAGGGGAAGCTGAAATGTTAAGGAAGCGGCCCGAAGAAACTGACTCCGAATTCATGATGTCTTGTGCCTCAAATTATCTTCTTAAGAACTTCTGGCACAACTACGTTCATCGCGAGGTTCAAGGTATCGCTTCCCATAACTACCACCGTTTCGGCGGTGAGGCGCGGAATCATTCTGATTTCACAGCCGACAATCTCGCCACACTATTGTTCGTTCGATCCTACGGCATCAACATCTTAACGAGTGGTAGATCTGGACTGCCTCGAAGCAATGCCGTGCGGGATCTAATTAACCGGAATCGCTGCAATCTGGTGTTTGCAGAGCGGGATCGTCATCGGATTGAGCGAACCGGCGACATGGCTGTCCAGGAACGCTGGCAAGAGGCACAGTGGCAGTTCCGTCGGCGCGTAGCCATGGCAATCAGTAATCAGCTTGTGGGACGTGGTGCCGCCGCCACCAGCCTTGCGGTATATCTCCGTGGGGAACGTAAATCGAGGGATGGTTGGTTTTATTTCAAAGACCTTGTGGTCGTAGAAATCAACGGCCGATACTTCGTCAGCAATCAATATCCTTACATTCCGGATCCTTCTAAACCAATGAAGCCGCAGACGCGAAAAACAGCCTACGAGCGGCGGGAAAAGATCGCAGTTGATGCTGTCGACCAATACATATCCCTGCTCGAACAATCCAGGGAATTGCGCGCTTATACCGAACAATCGCTTTCCGCGTTGGCGGAGCGAATCAGTGTCCCACTTTAAGTAGAGCGAGCTTAAGTTTCTGCCTGAGTATCCCTTCGCGAGTTTTCCGGTCTTACGTTATCATTCCGCGAACAACTCGCCCGCCTATTTCCTAAGGAGAATCACTATGTCTTTCGCCCGCAAGTCCGCGCCGTTCCTTGTCACCGTCTTCGCAATCTTTTTGCTCGCGCCCGCATCTCTCCGGGTTAATGCGCAAACGGGCAAAGTCCCACTGACGCACGAAACCATGTGGATGATGAAGCGCGTCGGTGCGCCGCTGCCCAGCCCTGACGGCAAGTGGGTTGTCTTTTCGTTAGTTGAGCCGGCTTACGACGACAAGGATCAGGTTTCGGACTTATGGATCGTGCCGACGGATGCTAGCGCGAAGCCGCGGCGACTGACTTTCAGCAAAGGCGGGGAAGGCGGCGTGGCCTGGAGTCCTGATAGTCAGCGGCTTGCTTTCTCAGCCAAGCGGGAAGGCGATGAAGTAAGCCAGATTTATGTGCTCAACGTCGCGGATGGCGGAGAGGCTGTTCGCGTCACTTCGCTTTCGACCGGCGCGCGCTCGCCGCAGTGGCGGCCTGACGGCCGGGCGATACTTTTCACCAGCACCGTCTTTCCCGGCGCCGCCGACGAGGAAGCGAACAAGAAGATTGCCGCCGAGCGTAAAGCGTTGAAGTACCGCGCGCGCGTCTACGATCGCTTTCCGATTCGCAACTGGGACAAGTGGCTTGAAGACACGCAGGCGCATCTCTTCGTGCAAAGTCTCGACGCCGACTCAAAGGCCAAAGATCTTTTCGTCGGCACAAAACTCGTGGCAGAGCGTGGCTTTGCCGGCCGCGTGCAGGACTCGGGAGAAGAGTTTGACGCAGTATGGTCGCCTGAAGGTGATGCGATAGTGTTTGTCGCCATGACCAACCGCAACGCGGCGGCATACGCAAACACCAACTCTTCACTATTCAAGATCTCAGCCGCCGGCGGCGAACCCGTACGTCTTACGGCAGGCTCTGACAGTTTCAGCCGGCCGATGTTTCGTCCTGACGGCAAAGCTCTCTACGCACAGTTCACTATTGAAGATAACGGCAAAGTCTATAACCTCGATCGACTGGCGAAGTTCTCGTGGCCCAACGCCGACAAGCCCGTCATTCTTACTGCAAACTTTGATCGCTCGGTTGGCAGTGTTGCTTTCTCACCGGACAGCAAGTTGATTTATTTGACGGCTGAAGAAGCGGGAAACGAGAAAGTTTTCACCCTGCCGGCGGACGGCGGCGAGGTGACCCTGGCGATGGATATGACGCGCGGCGTTTACACCGGACTCAAGATTCCGTCTAAAGCCGCGACCACGATCCTGTTGGCAAACTGGGAAAGTGCAACGAACCCGCCCGAAGTTTTCCGGCTCGATTTGAAATCAAAAACTCAAACTGCCTTGACAACTTTCAATGCAGATCAAGTTGCCAAAGTTGACTGGCTACCGCTGCGGCATTTCTGGTTTACCAGCAAAGCAGGGAAGCGCATTCACAACATGATGGCGCTGCCGCCGAACTTCGACGAGAGCAGGAAGTATCCGCTCTTCGTGGTTATGCATGGCGGACCGCACAGCATGTGGCGAGACAATTGGGGCTTGCGCTGGAACTACTTCATGCTCTCGCGACCGGGCTACGTAGTTTTGTTGACCAACTATTCAGGCTCCACCGGCTTCGGTGAAAAATTTGCGCAAAGCATTCAGGGCGATCCGTTGAAAGGCCCTGGCGAAGAGATCAATGAAGCGGCGGATGAAGCGATTCGCCAATTTCGTTTTGTGGACGGCACACGTCAGGCTGCGGCCGGTGCGAGTTATGGCGGACACCTCGCAAACTGGATGCAGGCATCTACTACGCGTTACAAAGCGCTCGTCAGTCACGCCGGTATGATCAACCTGGAATCACAGTGGGGCACCAGCGACACGATCTATTCGCGTGAGGTTACTAACGGCGGACCTGTTTGGGAGCAGGGTCCGGTGTGGCGCGAACAGAATCCGATTCGCTTCGCCAAAAACTTCCGCACGCCCATCCTCCTTTCAGTTGGCGAAAACGATTTTCGTGTGCCGCTGAATCAGACTCTGGAAAACTGGAGCGTGCTGCAACGGCTGCAGATTCCGAGCCGCTTGATCGTGTGGCCAGACGAGAACCATTGGATTCTGAAAGGCGAGAACGGCCGCTTCTGGTATCAGGAATTGTATGCGTGGTTAAAGAAATATCTGGATGCCCCGGCGCCTCCGGTCGCAGCTAAGTAATTGCGGAAATCAGCCACTTTGCCGCTTTGCCGGCCAGCGGACTGGGGATTTCGCGAGGGAGTTCGGCTATGCCGTCTAATGTGCGGAAGCGCTCTGCGCTTCCGTCCGGGCCTAAATACTTCGGGGCTGCGCCCCTAAAAAAAACTGGGCCTGGCGCCAAATTCAGCGTCGAACTTTCCGGAAGGCCGTAGACCTTCCGCACATCTGACGGCATAGCCAAGCTCGGGAAGACTTTTTGTCCGGTGCCTCAGTCGTGCGCCTTCAACGCCAGTACTTTCCAGTAAGACACCGGCAGGACACGAGCGATCAGCGATATTAGTTTGGCGTCAGAACCAACCAGCACCCTCGATTTACGGAGCTCGATTCCGCGCACGATAGTCTCGCCTGCTATTTCGGGGGCCAGCGTTAATAACTTTCGGAACAGCCTGCGTCGGCGTTCGATCTCTTCTTCGCTCACGTCTGCGGGAACACGCGCGTTCTCTGCGATCGAGGTCGCGACGCCGGCCGGATGCACGACGGTGACGCCGACCCCTGATCCTTCCAGCTCATGGCGGAGCGCTTCGGAGAAGCCGCGCACCGCGAATTTGCTTGCCGCATAGGCCACCTGCTCAGGAGGCGCGACGAGGCCAAACACGCTCGACAGATTCACGATGCGCGCGTCGCCGCTTTCGCGCAGCGCGGGCAGGAAGGCGCGCGTCATGCGCACCACGCCCCAAAAGTTGATCTCAAACAGCCACTCGAAGTCTTCTGCGGAAACTTGCTCGAACGTCCCGCCAACGGCGACGCCCGCGTTGTTCACCAGCACATCAACGCCGACGTGTTCCTCAACAACTCGTGCCGGAAGCTCGGCTACGGCGTCGCGGTCCGCGACATCGAGTTGGTGGCAGGTGACGCGGACACCCTGATGTCGCACGAGTTCGGCGGTGCCTGTCATGCCAACCTCATCGATGTCGGCGAGGGCGAGGTGACAGCCGCGTGACGCTAGCGCGACGGCGATAGCTCGCCCGATGCCGCCGCCAGCTCCGGTAATGACCGCCGTACGGCCACCCAGACTCATGCGCTCAGCCATGCTCGACAGCCTCCAGCTTGTCGTTCGGCAGCGCCTTGAATTCCATTGTGCCGTCGTCCAATCGACCGTAGCGAAGCATGGACAAATCTTTTACGTAGTTCTGGTGCAGCCGCCAGGGCGTCTTCGATCCTTGCCGCGGCAGCGTGTGCAGCGCCCGCTGAATGTAGCCGGAGGTGAAATCGACTATCGGCTCTTCGTCTATAGCCGAGCCGTTCACCCGCGGCGTGCACTGACGATAGTTGT
>JBKPNP010000050.1:0-4793 GCA_046732775.1 Acidobacteriota bacterium | reverse complement strand
ATTCAATCACGTTCAGAAACCAGTGACGCACGAGGTGCTGCATAAAGCCTTCGACGACATTCGCGACTTCGCCGAACGACGCGTTCGCAAACTGCTGGTCGTTGAAGACGACGACGTACAGCGGATGAGTGTGGTGGAGTTAATCGGCAACGGCGACGTCCACACCACCGCGGTAGCGACGGGCGAAGAAGCGTTGACGTTATTAAAAGACGAACGCTTCGACTGCATGGTGCTCGACTTGAGATTGCCGGACATGAGCGGGTTCGACTTGATCGAGCGGCTGCAGACCGATCTCGGCCGTTACGACCTTCCGATTATCGTTTACACCGGCAAGGAATTGACGCGAAAAGAGGAGTTGCACTTGAAGAAGGTCGCCGACGCGATCATCGTGAAAGAAGCGAGTTCGCCCGAACGACTGCTGGCGGAGACTGCCTTGTTCCTGCATCGCGTTGAAGCCGACCTGCCCGAGCCGAAGCGTCGCATGCTCGAGAAGTTTCATCGCACCGACCCGGTGTTAGCCAACCGGAAAGTTCTCGTGGTTGATGACGACGTGCGCAACATCTTCGCCCTAACCAGCGCGCTCGAGGCGCACCACATGGAAGTTGTCCACGCGGAGAACGGTCAGGAAGGCATCGACATCCTCCGGAATACGCCGGGCATCGAAGCGGTATTGATGGACATCATGATGCCGGAGATGGACGGCTACGAGGCAATCGCGGCCATCCGTCAGATGGATGAATTTAAGCAGTTGCCAATCATCGCGTTGACGGCCAAAGCAATGAAGGCTGATCGCGACCACTGTCTGGAGGTGGGAGCGTCGGATTACATTTCGAAGCCACTCGATATCGATCAGTTGTTATCGCTGTTGCGCGTTTGGCTCTATCGACCGGAAACGACTTAAGAGCGAAAGGTAGTAGCGTGTTTTTGATTCCTCTGTGAATCCGATGCGTCGTCAGTGCCTCTGTGGTGAGTGTTTTGGCTGATATTCATCACCATACAGACACTGACGACACGGAGGATACACAGAGAAAAACTGAAACTATCGAAAGAGGAATTGTTTGACGACCGCGGCGGCATTAGCCAACAACATTCAGGACATTGAAATCGATCTGCTGCTCGAGGGAGTTTATCGCGCGCACGGTTTCGATTTTCGAGAATACTCCCGCGCCTCAATCAAACGGCGCGTGCTCGAGCTGATGCGCGCGGAAAGGGCCGAAACTGTTTCCGCTTTTCAGCACAAACTGCTGCACAACGCCGCTTCTCTCGAGCGCTTCCTGCTCGGAGTTTCGGTACACGCCACGTCGATGTTTCGCGATCCCAGTTTCTATCTGACGTTTCGCCGGCGCGTAGTGCCACTGCTTAGAACCTACCCGACGGTGCAAATCTGGGTAGCCGGTTGTTCGACCGGCGAGGAAGTTTATTCGCTCGCAATTTTGTTACAGGAAGAAAATCTTTATCAGAAGTGCCGCGTCTACGCCACGGACATCAGCCAGGCGGTATTACGAAAGGCGCGCGAGGGAATTTTTCCGCTGGCCTCCATGCGCGAATACACCGCGAACTATCACCGGGCCGGCGGACTTCATGAGTTTTCCGACTACTACACGGCGCAGTACGACAGTGTAATTTTCAGTCCCGGGTTGAGAAGCAACCTGGTTTTTTCCGAACACAATCTGGCGACGGACGGATCGTTTAATGAGTTTCAGGTGATTCTCTGTCGCAACGTCATGATCTATTTCAACAAGGAATTGCAGGCGCGCGTCCACAATTTGTTGTACGACAGCTTGAGCATGTTTGGTGTTTTTGGGTTGGGCAACAAGGAGTCGTTAAAGTTCACACCGCGCGCGCAGCAATACGAGCACCTCGATGGAGGAGACAAGCTGTACCGGAAAGTGGCTTAAGAACAGTTTCGAGTTCGCGACTCAAAAGAAGTTTCGAGTTCCGAGTTTCGAGTTTCGAGTTCGCGACTCAATCGTGAATGACCACGGTCAAACTTGAACGGACGCGAAACGGAACTCGGAACTCGGAACTCGGAACTCGGAACTCGGAACTCGGAACTCGAAACTCGAAACTTACTTGTATGTCTTTCGACATTGTCGTTATTGGCACATCCACCGGCGGGCTGAAGGCGCTGCAGATTGTCCTGTCCAGTTTGCCTCCTGATTTTCCTTTGCCGGCAGTGATTGTTCAGCATCGCGGGAAAATTTCAGACGACGGGCTGTGTGAGTTTCTGGCTGAGTTTTGCAACATGCCGATAAGCGAACCTGAAGACAAGGAGCCGATACTTCCGGGCCACGCCTATCTGGCGCCGCGCGATTATCACTTGCTGATTCAAAACGGCAGCTTCGCCTTATCCATCGACGCCCCGGAAGCTTTCGCGCGTCCTTCCATTAATGCCCTTTTCGAAACGGCCGCCGACGCTTTCGCGGAGCGTGCCATCGCTGTCATCTTGACAGGCGCGAATCGCGACGGCGTGCGTGGCGTGTCTGCAATCAAAGCACGCGGAGGGTTAACGATTGTTGAAGACCCCGCCACCGCTGCTTGTGGCGAATTGCCTGCCGCAGTTATCGAACGAATGAATCCGGACTGGATCGTGCCGCTACACGAGATTGCACCGCTCCTGGTGAAATTGATTGCGGTGCACAATGCGGGCGCACCGTCGCCGCGCTCCACCACCGAAAGCGCGGTTCAATATGGCAGCTGAAGAACAAATCAACATCCTGATGGTGGACGACAGCGCGCAGAATTTATTGGCGCTGGAGGCTATCCTGAACGGCCCCGATCGCAATCTGGTCAGCGCCAGCTCGGGCAACGATGCGCTCCGTTACCTGCTGGATAACGAAGTCGCCGTAATCCTGATGGACGTTTACATGCCTGACCTCGATGGCCTGGAAACTGCCGAACTAATCAGAGGACGCGACCGCTCACGCAATATTCCCATTATTTTCCTGACGGCAGACTCGACCGGCGGCCGGCATCTCAGTCGCGGTTATTCGCTGGGTGCCGTCGATTACATTGTTAAGCCCATTGAGCCCGACATCCTACGCTCGAAAGTTGCAGTCTTCGTTGAACTCTTCAAGAAAACGCGCGAGATCAAGCGGCAAGCAGAACTGCTGGAAGAAAAAAATCAGGAGCTGGAAAGCGCAAACCTGGAACGGCTCAAGATGCTGATCGAGCTCGGACAGGAGCTTGCGGGCGAGCATGAACCCGATCGCGTCCTGAAAAACTTCTGCCGCTCCGCGCGCTACATCATGCAGGCACAGGAGGCGGCGGTAGGCATTCTCAATGGCAGCGATGAGAGCCTCGCTTGTTTCTTCCGCTGTGCGGAGCCGGAAAACGAGGTGACAAGTGAAGGCTGGTTGCCGGTTACACGCCGCGCTTTGAATCGCGTGATCTCGAAACGCCATCCGTTGCGGCTGAACGAGTCAGACAACCTGCTCCGCGCTGACGGCAAGACGTCAGAGTTGATCCGTTGCTTCCTCGGGGCGCCCCTGATTTCCTCTTCGGGTGTACGCGGCTGGGTTTACCTGCTGAACAAATCCAACGCCGAAGATTTTAGCGAGGCCGACGAACGACTGGCCGCGACCATGGCCACGCAGGTCGGTGTGGCCTACGAGAATGCAGTTCTTTACAGTAACGCCCAGCGTCATGCGTCTGAACTGCAGTTGGAAATCACGGAACGCAAACAAGCCGAGGAGGAGCGCGCCAGGCTGCTGGTGCTTGAACAAGCCGCGCGCGCCGAGGCCGAACAAGCCAACCGCACCAAGGATGAATTTCTCGCGACGCTTTCACATGAACTGCGGACTCCCTTATCCGCGATCCTCGGTTGGAGCCATCTGGTTCGCACCGGAAAACTCGACGAGCAGCAGATGTCGCGCGCGTTTGAAACGATCGAACGAAATGCACGTTCGCAGTCACAACTGATCGACGATCTACTCGACGTTTCGCGCATCATCACCGGCAAGCTGCAAATCGAGCCGCGCTCGCTGGATCTTTGCAGCGTGATCGATGCGTCGATTGAGGGCGTGCGGCTGGCTTTCGAAGCGAAGAATATTCAACTGGAGACCACGCTTCAGGCAGCGGCTTGTTTTGTAGCCGGTGACCAGAACCGTTTGCAGCAGATCTTCTGGAACCTGCTCAGCAACGCCATCAAGTTTACGCCCGAGGGCGGCAAGGTTTCAGTAGCAGCCGAACAGGTCGATGCTCGCGTGCGCGTCTCGGTTAGCGATTCGGGAATAGGAATCACACCGGAGTTCCTGCCGTACATTTTTGATCGTTTTCGCCAGGCCGACGGCTCGACGACGCGGATCCACGGTGGGCTTGGCCTGGGCCTGTCAATCGTCAAGCATCTGGTGCAGCTCCACGGCGGCACCGTCGAAGTTCACAGTGACGGCAAGAACAAGGGCGCGGTGTTTACTGTAACTTTACCGCTAGTCGAAAAGGGCGCCGACGAGGCGCGTGATAACGCTGAGTCCACGCTGTTGGACGAAGACGGTTTGCCGGCAAACCTCGCCAGCCTGCTCGACGGGTTACGGGTGCTGGTGGTGGATGACGAAGCCGATTCCCGTGAGCTGGTTACCACCATCGTTACGCGTTGCGGCGGCGATGTGCGGTGCTGTGAATCCGTGGCTGAAGCTTTGAAAACGGTGCGCGCCTGGAAACCACACTTGCTTGTCAGCGATATCGGCATGCCCGGGGAAGACGGTTACACACTAATCTCGAAGCTGCGAAAATCGCGTGTGAAAGCGGCGAAGGACATTCCGGCGATTGCCTTGACCGCATACGCCACTGACGAT
>JBKPNP010000049.1:0-2009 GCA_046732775.1 Acidobacteriota bacterium | reverse complement strand
CGACGTTTGATCGTGAACTAATCGCGCGAAATATCCTTTTCGGAAAACAGAAAAAGGGCAAAAATCCGATGGGACGCATCGTGGTGACTGAATGCAAGTCAGTGGGTTTCTGCGCGGTCGGTGCGGCGGTGATGGTTTATCCGGACGGCATTTGGTACGCGCGGGTACGACCGTCTGACGTGTCGGAGATCATCGAGGAACACTTGATCCACGGGCGGGTGGTTGAGCGTTTGGCGTTATTACGAATCCCTTATGAAGGCAAGGGTGTATTGGGTGGTGGCAGTGACGCGGTGAGCGGGGAAGCGTAGTCAAAACCCGTCAGGAATGATCCCGGTTTGTTTGCTGCGCGAGAATGGCCTCGAGTTCAATTACGGTAATCATATCTTTTGGTCGAGCCGCGGTGCGCTTAGCGAGGATCAGTTTGGGAAGCTCAATAACTGGAAACCGATACCCAAACACTTCGAAAATGAGCGCGCCGGCTAACACCTCCTCGTAATCGCCGACGCCCTGTACTTCCCCTAATAGATCGAGGCTTCCGATGTCAGTGGCAAACGTGAAGTTTAGCCCTCTCTTCAAACTTTCCGCGTCCAGGATGAACGGAAGGTTTTGCGGTGCATTTCTTAGTCTTGCATGAACCGATTCAAGGGCTTCGGCTAGTTTCTCCAGATTTAAAAAGCTCCTCGAATAACAAATGTCCAAATCGCTCGTCGGAGTCTCTGAGCCATATAGCGTGGCCGCTACTCCCCCCACGATTACAGCGTCAACCTCAAAGCTGCCAAGAAGTTTGACCTGTCTTTCGATGAAGCTGATTCGTTGGTCAATCAGACTTTGATTTTGAGTCATTTGCGCGACCCACAAGTTTCGCAGTCGCCTTCAATTTCGCGATGCCTGCTAGATGATCATCCAGTTTGCGGATTCTCTCTTCCGGCGTCAGGCGCAGATTTTCCAGGGTGAGTGTTAGGTCAATTCCGAATTCAATCGCACGCGCGGCAGCGGAACCGGGTGGTGGGTTTAAGAAATAGTCTTCTTGTTCGGGTGTCATCGCGGACGATTGTAACAGACGCTGACTTTTGGAGTGAGGTGACCTGTCACCGCTTTTGCAGGCTGCGACCTGTCGCAGCCGATGAATTGTTTCCTCTCACGCAGCCCGGCGACAGGTCGCCGCGAAATCAAAGCGATGACAGGTCACCGCACTCCAAAGGGCTTGAGTGATAACGGAAGAATGTAGACTAATAGCCCGTCATGCTGTGGTCGCAACCTGTTTAGGTTTCCAGCGGAGCACCGGTTTCCGGGCGGCCGCAGCTTCATCAAGGCGTCCGATGCGCGTATCGTGTGGCGCGTTCAGTACCAGCTCCGGATCCTCGACCGCCTCGTGCGCTATCGAGCGCATCGCCTCGACAAACTGATCCAGCTCCTGCCGGCCCACGGATTCTGTCGGTTCAATCAGCATCGCGCCCTGAACGATCAACGGGAAATAGATCGTCATCGGATGAAATCCGTAATCGATTAAACGCTTGGCGATGTCGAGCGTGTGAACACCCTTGCGCGATTGGCGTTTGTCGGTGAACACCACTTCATGCATTGGCGGCGCCTCAAACGGTTTGTCGTAATCGCTCGTGAGACCATGCGCGATGTAGCGAGCATTCAGCACGGCGGCTTCGGTCGCTTCTCGCAAGCCATCGTTGCCGTGAGTCTGAATGTAGGAAAGGGCGCGCAGCATCATTCCATAGTTGCCGAAGAACGCCTTAACGCGACCGATCGATTTCGAGTAGTTGAAATCGACTTTGTACCGGTCGGCTTCTTTAACGATGCGTGGGACAGGCAGAAACGGCTCCAACTCTTTCGTGCAACAACAAGGGCCACAGCCCGGGCCGCCGCCGCCGTGTGGAGTTGAAAACGTTTTATGAAGGTTGAGGTGAATGACGTCGACGCCCATATCGCCGGGTCGCGCGATGCCCACCAGCGCGTTCATGTTCGCGCCGTCCATGTAAACCAAACCGCCGGCATCA
>JBKPNP010000048.1:0-1246 GCA_046732775.1 Acidobacteriota bacterium | reverse complement strand
TCACAGCAACCAACCCACCCACAACTCCCAACACAATCGCCATCCTAAATCTCTCAGGCATGAAGATATTGAACGGCAACAACCACGGATAGTATTTCCCCAACGACGCACTCGCGGCGAACAACGCAAAGAACACACCGCCAATGCCCGTCCCCAAGGCGAGCGCAAAACCCGACCAGCGAATGCTGACCCAGGTGTGAATCGCAATGATTAACCACGACGCCAGCCAGATCAGTACGCCGAGTTTAGCTATCCACGCGAATGCTATCGGAGCCCCGCTACCCAGCTCCGGACGCACCTGAATCGCCAACACTCCCACCACCACCGTCAACACACAAAGGAACAACGTGCTCACTGCAATCAACGCATTCGCCACCACAAACTTCGCCACGTATACTGTGTGACGCGGCACGGGCAGCGCCAGCAGATGTTTCCATTGCCGGTCGCTGTGCTCGATGCCGTTGAGCAACGCAGTCACGAGTGTGATCAGCAGCGGCATCATGAAGACGGCCCAAATCTGAAACATGTTTGTCGGCAGTGATTCCCAAAGCTTTAGGTCCGCTCCCACCTTGCGCGACCTCAAGAGCGCAAAGAACTGCAGCAACGCGACCAATAACGGCAACACAAAGATCACGCGGAACGCGAGTGTGCGTTTGAGCTTCAGCAGCTCAGCGTGTAAAACGCGCAACATCGACATCACGCTTCCCTCCCGTCCATCTGCTCGCGCGTGAGTTTCAGAAAAATGTCTTCCAGCGACACCGGCGCAGACCCGAGATGAAAAACCTCGCAACCAGCCGTCACTAACAATTCATTCACCTTTGCTGCATCAGTCGCCGTGTCTGCCGAGATGTGCAGCAGTCCGTCGTTGCCTCGCTCCACCTTCCACGCCGCGGCGTTGAGACAATCAATCGCACGTTCGGTTTGGTTCACGCCGACGACGAGCTGCGCGCGATGTTTCTGTTGCAGTTCCGCAAGCGTTCCCTGAAACAACAAACGACCTTGATGAATGATCCCGATGTGACTGGCGATTTGTTCCACTTCGCTAAGCAGATGACTGGAAAGAAACACGGTCACGCCAAACTCCGCGGGGAGACGTCGTAATAGATCGCGCATCTCGTGGATGCCTGCGGGATCGAGACCGTTCGTTGGTTCGTCCAGGATGAGCAGCTCAGGTTTGTTCAGTAGTGCCAGACCAAGACCAAGACGTTGACGCATACCGAGCGAGTACTCGCGCACGCGCCGCCGT
>JBKPNP010000047.1:0-1444 GCA_046732775.1 Acidobacteriota bacterium | reverse complement strand
CCACGCCGCCGCCGGAACCGGAAGACTACAGCGACGACGACGTGGTCAGGATTACAACCAACCTCGTACAAGTCGATCTGGTGGTCACGGACGGCAAGGGAAACCAGGTCACCAATCTCACGCAAGACGACTTCGAGATTTATGAAGAGGGCAAACCGCAACAGATAACGAACTTCTCGTGGGTTTCGAATGAACAAACGCCGGCAGCGCTGACCGCGTCCACTTCGTCCAATACGACCTCCTCGACAACTGGATTGAGAGTGCGCGCCGAAACGCCGCGACACACGATTGCGATCGTAATCGACGATCTGAAGATGTCTTACGAGAGCGCCATCTCCACCCGAAAAGCAGTCAGAAAATTTATCGACGAACGAATGCAGCCGGATGATTTGGTGGCTATTGTCCGAACCAGCGCGGGGATCGGTGTGTTGCAGCAGTTAACGTCAAACAAGGCCCAGCTCATTGCCGCTACAGAACACATTCGTCGCTCTGGCGACACGATCGCCGAGAGGCTGGCAAAGGCATGTCAAAGCGAATTCGCAATGACTCTCGATACTTCACTCGACGCGGAAAGCGAGTTCGAGGGTTACGACGAGCAGGCATCTTCGTATGGCACTTTGGGTGCACTTAATTTCATCATGCGTGGGCTAAAGGAGTTGCCGGGCCGCAAGAGCGTCGTCATTTTTTCTGACGGCTTTATTCCCTGTCCGAAGAACATTGAAACTGAGGTCACGATGCAGGAGCAGCTACGAAGAGTTGCTGACCTGGCGAATCGGGCGTCCGCAGTTATTTATTACATCGATCCGCGCGGCCTAATTGCCATCGGTGGCGATGCTTCAAGGGGGCGACCCGGCCCGCGAACGCCCGGTACGGTACCAACCATAGGCGCAATCAGTAACGCCATCTACAATTCACAGAAATTCTTTAGTCGCGTCGTTTCCGAAACCGGGGGCTTTTCGGTCTACAATAACAACGACATTCCGGGCGCGTTTCAACGCGTCGTCGACGATCAAAAAGGGTATTACCTGATCGGTTACCGGCCCAGTGACACGACGTTCGCCCGCAGAAAAGGCGTGCAGAAGTTTACGAACCTGAAGGTGAAACTAAGACGAAGCGGGCTAACGGTGCGGACTCGAGCCGGCTTTTATAACTTCGCCGACAGCAAACCCATTAACCGGCCACGCACGCGTGAAGAGCAGCTAACGGCCGGATTAATTTCGCCCTTTTCCGGAGATATCGACGTCCGGATCACGTCATTGTTCGGCAACGAACCTGCCGGCTCATTTGTACTTTCAATGCTCCATATCAACCCCGCCGGCCTCACGTTTACGCTTCAGCCAGATGGATGGCAGCAGGCGATCATGGATGTTGGCGGACTCATTTTTGACGCCGACGGCCAGGTTGTCGAACAGGTGAATCGAACGCAAACGATTCGCGCCAAAGG
>JBKPNP010000046.1:0-10581 GCA_046732775.1 Acidobacteriota bacterium | reverse complement strand
TGCGCATAAAGTCGCGCCGTTTTATTCGTTTCGTCATAGGCTCTCCTTGATTCGTTCAGCAGTCTTCGGGCCGATTCCATCCACCATTTCAAGTCCGCCGCCTTTCACAAACTTCCTCAGCGCGTCGATCGAAGAAACTTTGAACTTCTGATGCAGCAGCGCCGCGGTCTTGGGACCGATGCCCGGTATCTCCAGCAGATCCAACACCGATTCAGGCGTCTCCGCGACGATGCGTTCCCAGGCGTTGAAGGTGCCGCGGTCAAGTATCTCAATGATTTTTCCCGCAATAGCTTTGCCGACCCCAGGGATCGCCTGTAGGCCTTCGATGCCTTGCTCGGCGGCAATTTGCTGGAGTGGCCTGGGCCAGGTCTCGATGGCCTCGGCAGCATTGCGATAGGAACGCAGCCGGAAGGGATCGTCGCCGCGAATGTCCATCAGTGCGGCCAGCCGGTAAAACTTCTGCGCAATGGATTGATTGTCCAAAACTCTTAAGCGAAAGGCATCAACGGGGCGAGAACATCTCTAACTGGTCGTGCAGGTCAACGTTACCAGGCACTCGTTAAGAGAATAAAGAAACTCAGGGAGGCAGAATTCGGTCGAGCGACTTCAAGAGGTCCTGCCCGCGCAAGTCCGGCTGCTTCCGCCGCGTTTGCCCCAATGAAATTATTTTCGCGTCCGGATCAATAAGCAGCGTCGTCGGGAAGGAGTGAATGCGGTAACGCGTCTGTAGTTGCTCAATGCTGTCGTTGGTGGCCTGTGTCCAAGTCAGGCCATTCTTTTTCAGGATCGGTTTAATCTGAGAATAGTCGGGATCATTATTCATACCGAGGATTTCGAAGCCGCGCTCCTGAAACCGTGAATAAGCCAGCCTTTGATAAGGCAACTCGCGACGACACGGTCCGCACCACATCGCCCAAAAGTCTACCAACACATACTTACCGCGAAACTCTGACAGCTTCCGTTTCTTGCCTTCAAAATCAGTAAAAGAAAAATCGGGCAGCTCGGCCCCCATGACGAGTTCCACGCGTTTGTAGTCCGAAGCCGAGTGCTCGCGCATGAGGATCAGGTTTTTCTCGAGATCAACCTTCTTGGTCGAGAAATACTGACTGCCCACGCGGAATACGACGGTTTCTTCGCGGGCTTCAGCCGCTTCGGGTGAGAAGTGATCGAGATCGATGTTGCCATCGCCGTCGCTGTCGACTCCCAGCCAGCCATTGTTTACCGTGATTTTTTTCGATTGCGCGTTGAAGCCATATTCAACCAGGGTTGGCTTACCCTTCAGGTCAACAGTGCCTTTGGCAAACGCTTCTTTCGACTGCAGCAGCAACGTCTCGCCTTCCTTCAACTCATCCCACTGGACGTCTTTCCAGTACTGCAGCAATATCGGAAAACTCTTGAACAACGCATTCTTGAAAGGTAATTCGATGGTGGTCTGCAGAACGAAAGGGTTGTCTTCATTGTCTCGGACGAGCGTGAATTTTTCGGTGTCGGCCATGGTGCCGTCCTGATCGATGTCGGCGAAAACAACCGGCGCGTCGTCGTCTGAGAGCACCAGCAGCGTCAGTATCGCTGACTTGTCGCGCAACGGATCGTAAAGACGGCCGGCGGTGATGCTGACTCCGTCCTCGAGCGGCGTTGCAAATTTGACTTTCGACTGGTCTCGCAACGGCCGAAAGATTATTTGCTCGAGGCCGTTTGTGTTCGGCACCAACTGTCCATCAAAACTGCCCGTATACTCCGGATCACCAGCAGCAACGCGAGCCAAAGGCAGCGTCGCCGTCAGCGTCAAGACGACGATAGCAAAGAGAGTGATCGAGGCGAGGCTATTCCTGGTTTTTAGTGAATCTGAGGGGGACATTTTTTACCTTGGTGCGGGAGTTCTTGACGTAGTGCGGGGGCGATTTTAGTTTCGGCGGTGGTCACTGTCAACAATTCAAGGGAGAGCTAGTGTCGTCATTTCAAAACCTCTGTGCAGCCTTTGTGACCTCGGTGCCTCGGTGGTGGATGTTTGCGCGGTGAATTAACCACAGAGGCACAGAGGTCGCAAAGGACGCACAGAGCAATAGCTCGCGAGCGGAAGCTTCACTCATGCAACGATCATGGTACCGGTACCGCTGTCGGTAAATATTTCGCTGAGCAGGGCGTTGCGCGTGGTGCCACTAAGAATGTGTGCGCTGTGCACGCCGCGGCGCAGGAGGGCAGCGATGCTTTGCAGTTTAGGAATCATGCCGCCGGTCGCGGATCCGTCCTTGATCATTGCTTCCGCTTCGCTCGCTGTGAGGCGCGAGAGCTTCGTCTCTGGTTCGCCGGCGCGCAGGTAAAGGCCGTCGACGTCCGACAATAAAATCAGCTTCTCTGCTTTCAACTGCGCCGCGATTTCGGAAGCAATAGTGTCGGCGTTGATATTGAACACGGTGCCTTCCGCGTCCGCGCCCAGGGATGAAATCACCGGCAGGTAATTCTGATCGAGCAGAACTGTTAGTAGCCGCGCATTGATCTCGACAACGTCGCCGACATGTCCGAAGTCCACTTGAGAACGTTCACCGGTTTCGCGATTCAGAATCTCTTTCGGTGGACGTCGTTCAGCGTGAACGATGTTGCCGTCAACTCCCGACAAACCGACCGCTTCAATGCCGCGGTTGCGTAGTGCGGCAAGAATGTCTGTGTTGATCTTGCCGGCAAAAACCATCTTGGCCATTTCGAGCGTGGCGTCGTCAGTCACGCGCCGGCCTTCGATTATCGTTTGCTCGATACCCATGCGCCGCGCCAGCTCGCTGAGTTGTTTGCCGCCGCCATGCACCACGCAGATGCGTATGCCCACCTGGTGCAGCAGGGCCAACTCTTCCGCGAGGGAGCTCAGGTTCTCGAAATTCTCAGTCGCTTTGCCGGAGAGTTTGACGACGAAAGTCTGGCCCTGAAAGCGTTGAATGTAGGGCAGCGCCTCGCGCAAGAGATCGAGGCGCAGTTGATCGCCGACGTGCTGGGTGTTTGACATAAAGCAGGACTCAGAATTCAGAAGCAATTGCCGACTGGAGCGCAACCGTCCCGGTTGCCGCTTAGCTAATCAAACCGCAAGCGGGTCGATTGCGCTCCAGTCAGAACTCAGGACTCAGAACCTTGGTTAGTACGGCTTTCTGCAAGTGCAGACGATTTTCCGCTTCATCAATGACCGCAGACGCTGTTGAATCGATCACTTCGTCCGTCACGATCACGTTTCGGCGGACCGGCAGACAATGCATGAACAGGGCACCATTCGTCGTTGCCATCTTCCGTTCATCAACAATCCAATCGCGTCGATGCGGCGCGCGCTCTTCAGTTTCACGTTCCGGTCGACCATAAAACTGCTTGGCGCCCCAGCTCTTGGCGTAAATTACATCAGCGCCGGCAAACGCTGCGTTCACGTCGTCGGTGACTTCAACGCCGCCACCCGTGACAGCTGAGTGCGCCTTCACACTTTTCATCAGGTCATCGTCGAGTTCATAGCCCTTGGGATGCGCAATTACCAGCTCGTGGCCCATCTGCGCGGCGGCGAGCGCAAAGCTGTTCGGCACGGCCATCGGCAATGCTTTCGGGTGCCAGGCCCAGGTAAGCACCACGCGCTTGCGCGCGACCCCGAAGCGCTCGCGAATCGTCATCATGTCAGCCATGGCCTGACATGGATGATGCATGGCTGACTCAAGATTGATGATCGGCACCTCGGAATATTTGGCAAACGCTTCGAGCACCGGATCGGTGCGCTCCTCCGGCCAGTTTTTTAAGGCGGCAAATGTGCGGACGCCGATGGCCTCGCAGTAACGGCCAAGCACGCGCACAAACTCAGCCACGTGCTCGGTTTTGTCGCCGTCCATTACCACGCCTTCGCGATGTTCCAGCGTCCAGCTCGTACCGCCGGGCTCCAGCACGACGGCGTTGCCGCCGAGCTCATACAGTCCCACCTGCATCGAGGCACGCGTTCGCAAACTCGGATTAAAGAAGACGAGCGCGACTGATTTCCCCGCCAGCGGCTTTGATTGGTCGTCGTGTCGCTTAAACTGCTGCGCCGCCTCGATCATCTGATCCAGCTCAGCACGCGACCATTCCGATGTCCTTAAGAAGTTTCTCATTCTTTTCGTGACTGACTAAGTTGTCTCGCTGTCACCATGTGGTTTGAAAAACAACGTCCTCGCTAAACCATACAAACTAATCAAAAGCCAAAACGCCTCCATCAGGAACGCGGACAGATTAAAGCGCAGGGTCAGCGAAATGATAACCATCAGCGCGCCGATAATATTCAAAGAGAGGTAGCTGACGGCAGTGCTGGATATTTTTTCCAACTGCAGCAGCAGATAGGCAATCACCATCAGCAGTACGCCGATGTTTCCTATTAGATCGAACCAGCCGTAATTCAAGACGCTTCCCTTTACGTTGCCCAATCATACTTGGCTCACCTGGTGATGAGACCGTCCGCGGTGTTTGATCTCATCACGAACGCCGGTGAACTCTCCGTTTCGCCGGGTTAGACCGCCAGCGAGGCCTTCAGCTCGGCGACAAAGATATCTACTTCCGGTTTTCCCAAACACAACGGCGGTAACAGCCGCAACACTTTTGGATCGCTTGACGTTCCGGTAATGATCTTCCGTTCGAGCAGTGCTTTGTGAACTGGCGAAGCGTTATCGCTAAACTCAAGACCAAGTAAAAACCCCTTGCCACGCACGCGTGATATTTCCGGTACGGCCGAGAGCTGTTGACGAAGATATGTCTCAGTCTCGACTACGTTCGCGAGCAGGGCGTCGTTGTCGATCGCTTCAAGCGTGGCGATCACCGCTGCCATCGCCACCATACCGCCGCCGAAAGTTGTCCCCAGATCGTTTTCCTTGATCGCAGCGCTAATCTTTTGCGATACAAGACACGCGCCCACGGGAATGCCACTGCCGAGCGCCTTTGCGAGTGTAACGACGTCAGGAACCACGCCCGCCCCCGCGTCGCTCCCGGCGAAAAACCAACTGCCCGTGCGACCTACGCCGGTTTGCACTTCGTCGTAAATCAAAATGATTCCACGTTCATCACACAGCGTTCGCAGGTCAAGAAAGAATTGTGGCTCTGCTGTCTTCACTCCCGCCATCGATTGAATCGGCTCCAGCATGATGGCCGCCACGCTTTCGTCTGCGAGCGCCCGCACCGACTCGATGTCTCCAAACTCGGCTCGCAGATGTCCGGGCACATTCGGTTTACCGATCTCGCGGTATTTGCCCAGAAAAGTGGCGCTGATGGCGTCGGCGGTGCGGCCGTGAAAGCCGCCGGAAAAGGTGATGATGTTTTCGCGTCCGGTTGTCATGCGCGCCATGCGCATCGCGTTTTCGTTCGCTTCAGTTCCGGAGTTACAAAAGAATGCTTTGGTTAGTTCGGCAGGAGCAATCGATACCAGCAACTCGGCAGCGCGAGCGCGCGCGGCGGAGTAAACGAGGTTTGAATAAAAGAGTAACTTGCTTGCCTGCGCCTGGATGGCGGCTACGACGTGGCGGTGCGAATGACCGGTTCCCGCGACCGCGTGGCCCCCGTAAAGGTCCAGATATCTCTCGCCGTCCGCAGTGAAGATCCAAACGCCCTCGCCGCGTTCGGCAACGATCGGCATCTTCTTGTAAGTCGCCAATTGATATTGCTCTTCAAGCGCGACGGTGTCTTTCAACTCAATACCTGCTTCTGGTTTCATCTTCTCGCGTATACCTTTCAACCAGCTCTGACGCCGTCGGGGACGACACTTTCCGGAACAGCCAACACCGGGGTTATGCCGTCTGCGTAACCAATATCGAAAAGCATTCCCTCCGAAGTTTCGCCCCTCATTTTCTTCGCCGGCAAATTCACGACGAATAGCGCTTGCTTGCCTTCGATGCTGCGCGGATCGTCGCGTTCCTGTTTCAGGCCGGCGAGAATAGTTCGTTCGAAAGTGCCGAAACTGACTTTAAGCCGGACGAGTTTGTCCGAACCCTGAACATCTGCAACCGAAACGATGGTGCCGACGCGCACGTCGATCTTCTCGAGGTCGGCGATCGTGATCTCGGGTTTGGCCGGCGCCGTGTTCCTCTCTTCGTTTGTCATGGGTTCGTGCCGAGAAACATCAAACCGGTTTTCTCGTCCAGTCCAAACATCAGGTTCATGTTTTGTACTGCCTGTCCGGCTGCGCCTTTCACGAGATTGTCGAGCGCCGAAAAGATGACGAGCTGTTTATCACGAACCGCAAAACCGAGATCACAAAAGTTCGTGGTCTTCACCCAATTGATGTCCGGAGATCCTTTAACGAGTCGAACAAAAAACGAGTCACCGTAAAATTCAGCGAACAGCGAACGCAGTTGTTCCTCGGAAAGACTGTCTTTCGCTTCGACATAGATTGAAGCAAAGATGCCGCGCGATACCGGGAGGGAATGAGTCATGAAAACTAATTCGCTGTTCCACTCGCCGACGCTTGCCAGCTCCTGTTCGATTTCCGGGACGTGCTGATGCGTGAATGGCTTGTACGCGTAAAACGAATTCATGCGTTGCGGATGGTGAGTGTTGGCGGCTGCTTTGACGCCTGAACCCGACGAGCCGGTTTTCGCGTCAACGATGACGCGGCCATTGATTATGTTGTTTGCGACGAGCGGCGCGAGGCCAAGCAACGTGGCAGTGGCGAAGCAGCCGGGATTTGCAATCAGACGCGCAGCGCGAATCGCGTCACGGTTTGTTTCCGTGAGGCCGTAAATAAATTCACTTTGCGAGGCCATCGCGGTATGCGGGCGCGCGTAATGCCGTTCAAAGCTCGACTGATCGCGCAACCGAAAGTCGCCGGACAAATCGATAGCCTTGACTTGCGGCGGCAGCGCCGGAACGACGTCCATTGCCTGCCCGTGGGGCAGCGCCAGGAAAACGCAATCAAGGTCAGTGAGCGTTGACGGATCTTCCGGCGCAATTGAAAACGAAAGGTTGGTGAGACCGTAGAGATTGCGGTGCACCTCGCCTACGGGCTTGCCGGCCTGTTCATTCGCGGTAACGAAAACGATCTCGACGCCGGGGTGCAGCAGCAGAATGCGCAACAGCTCCGAACCGCCGTAGCCCGATCCGCCGTAAATCGCTACGCGAAGTTTCGAGTTTTGAGTTTCGAGCTTTGCGTTCACTATACCAAAACCCCTGCGGCGGTTTTCAGATTCGGTTCCGACTTGGTCTCGGAACTCGAAACTTTGGCATTAATGAGCTCGAACAGACGCTGGCCGTTGCGCCGTGCGTTGGCTGCGGGAACTCCAAACTCCCGTTCAATGAAGTCTTCACCCATCTGGGAGTCGGTCACCGAACCCGCCATCACGTCGATCTCCATTCCTCTCTGCCGCAACAACTCGATGCCGCCCCAGGCGCCGACGTAATCAGAGGCGCAGAACACGAGTCCGGCCGTGGCGGCGCGAAGTTCTGCGTCGTCGAAGACAGATTCAACTGAATAACCTCCGAGCAGGCCGTCGCCGAGTTCGATCACAATCAGGTCAGGCGAGCTTTCGTTCAGACGCGCAATGATCGTCTTGGCCACCTCGGCCAGATTTTTCGCGCCCACCGTCGAAGGCAAACCGCAATCAAGAAAACTTGCGATGGCGATCGCGCCGTGGTCAGCCATGTTGAGCGTGTCCCGCAGGCAGGCGATGCCCGAGAGTTTGGCGGCCGCCACGCGCAGACCGGCGCGCGTCGCTTGTTTGATCAGTTCGGTCGCCGCGTAGGTTTTGCCGCTGTTCATGCAGGTGCCGGCGATGACTACGAGCGGCGCAGTTTCGCCGAGTGTGGTTCGCGGCGGTAACGCGGCGTCGGCGATATTCAGAACGCCGTCTTCACCGCTGGCGAGACCGATGATCTCGACTTCGATCGCATCGCTCAAACTCGAGTGATGTCCAGTGCACTTTCCGATCACTCCGCCCATGTTCAGCAGGTGCAACCGATCACCCGCATTGACGGTCGCGGGAACGTGGCCGACAAAGCCCTTCAGGGCACGTCTGCGGCCGAGCACCCCAATCAACACATCGCCAGGATTAATTTTCGCGAGCCGCCCGGTAGGCAATTCGAGCATGTTGTAAGTAGCGCTGTCGGTCAGCGCGCGCACCACCACCACGTCGCCCGCACGCGGTTTGTCCGAGGCGGGAACCACCGCGACGGTTCGGCTGAGATGCAACGGAGAAGTTGCTGAACCAATCTTGTCAGCATCGATAATGCGAATTTCTGTTCTCATGTCCACCTCCTGGCGTTCGCTAGCGGCCGCCTCTAAGTCTCAAACGCAGTGCATTCAGCTTGATGAACCCTTCGGCATCGCGCTGGTTGTAAACAGTATCAGCCTCAAACGTCGCCACCTTCTCATCGTATAGCGAGTTAGGCGAACGACGTCCGACCACGATGGCGTTACCACGATAGAGTTTTAACCGTACGTCGCCAGTGACGTTCGTCTGTGTTTCATCGACCATTTTTCGCATCAGCTCAAACTCCGGCGCGAACCAGAATCCGTAGTAAATGTTTTCGGCGAACTTCACTCCAAAGGAATCGCGCAGGTGCATCACCTCGCGATCGAGCGTGATCGATTCGAGCGCGCGATGTGCTGCTTGAAGTATCGTCACTCCCGGCGTTTCGTAAACCCCGCGCGACTTCATACCGACGAAACGGTTTTCCACCAGATCAACCCGGCCGATGCCGTGCGAGCCACCCAACTTGTTCAAGCTTTCGAGCATCTCGACCGCGCCGAGCTTTTCGCCGTCAAGTGCAATTGGTTCGCCTTTTTCGAACGAAATCTCGATCTCCTCCGCTTCCGGCTTCGCGTTTTCGGGCGAGCGAGTCAGCTGAAAAATGTCCTCGGGGGGAGCCGCCCAGGGGTCCTCGAGAATTCCGCCTTCGTAAGAGATGTGCATCAGATTGCGATCGGTGGAATAAGGCTTTTCAGCAGTGGCGGTGATTGGTATCTCGTGAGTCGCCGCGTAGTTAATGAGATCCATGCGTCCACTAAATTCCCACTCACGCCACGGTGCGATCACTTTGATGTCCGGCTGAAGCGCGTAGTAAGTCAGCTCAAACCGAACCTGATCGTTGCCCTTTCCGGTGGAACCATGTGCCACTGCATCCGCGCCTTCGCTTCGTGCGATCTCGATCTGCCGTTTCGCAATCACGGGCCGGGCGAGAGAAGTGCCCAGCAGATAGACACCCTCATAAACGGCGTTCGCCTTGACGGCAGTCCAGACGTAGTCTTTGACAAACTCTTCGCGCAGGTCCTCGACGTAGAGTTTTGAGGCGCCACTGGCGAGCGCCTTCGCTTCAAGTCCGCTCAGCTCCTCGCCCTGGCCCACGTCTGCGCAGTAACAAACCACCTCGCAGCCATACTCTTCCTTCAGCCAGCGCAGCATGACGGACGTGTCTAATCCGCCCGAATACGCCAGTACGATCTTGTTAATCTTTTGCTTGTTATCCATTGTCATCATTAGAGCTTTTAACTTTGAGCTTTGTGCTTTGAGCTTTGTGCTTTGAACTTTGTGCTGCGTAATTAATTGCTAAAGGTTCCAGTGCTAAGTTCAAAGCACAAAGTTCTAAGTACAGAGTCCTATCCAAACAACTCCCAAAGCTTCTTCATTGCGACGCGCTGCGATTTGCGATCGGCGACAGCGATGAAAATGGTGTCCTCGCCGGCAAGCGTGCCGACAATTTCCGGCAGGTGGGCCCGATCGATTTCCACCGCTACTGCCGATGCCAATCCGGGCTCGGTACGCGCAACGACCAGATTGTCACCAGACAAATCCAGGCTCAGCAGTCCACGCGCCGCAGCCCCGTTGGCTCGGGGGATGGCGTAGTGACCGTGATGTTTGACCACGCCCAGCTCTTCGAGGTCGCGCGACAAACTAGACTGCGTGGCCGGCACACCAGCGCGTTCCAACGATTCGCGTAGCGCATCCTGTGTGCTAAACGGCTTCGCACGAATAAGGCTCAGGAGTTTTTGCTGACGTACGCTTTTCTGCATGCTCGTTGCCGTGTTATGCGTGAACTCTGCATAACTAATGCATAGATGCATAAAATAGCGCGCTGGATGGCTGGGGTCAAGTAGGCTTGCCTTAGGCCCGTAGGCCGGTCATTGAATAGCCACGCCCGCGAGGGCGTGGACTCGACCTATATAGTTTCAGGGAGCGGCGGAAGGTGCGGCAGTCGAACTTCGTTAAACTTTCAGCCCACAGGTTTCGACTGTCGCACCTGCGGCGCTCGATCCGTTTGGCATCTTTTCCCACGTCCTCACGGGCGTGGCTATTAAGCAACGGCCCTTCGGGCCTGCACTAAGGTGCTCGCCGCTTGTCAGGCGCGTTTCTCTGTCCTATTTTTACTGAGCTGATATTTCTAAAGGAAGTAGGAAATTATGTGTCGCAATATCAAGACGCTTCACAACTTCAAGCCGCCCGCAACTGAAGAGGAGATTCGCGCCTCCTCGGTGCAGTTTGTACGGAAGCTCAGCGGCTTCACCAAACCGTCAAAGGCAAACGAAGCAGTTTTCAATCGCGCGGTGGACGAAGTGGCGCAGGCCGCTCATGAGTTGCTGCAGTCGCTTGTCACTAACGCACCGCCGCGCGATCG
>JBKPNP010000045.1:0-9724 GCA_046732775.1 Acidobacteriota bacterium | reverse complement strand
GGATAGTGGGGAACAGAAGGATTGCGGTTCTTGGATATCGAGCGCAGAGACTGACGCGCGACGTTCGCTGATCTTCAGACTTTCGGAGTGCGGTGACCTGTCACCGCTTTCTCTTCGCGGCGACCTGTCGCCGCGCTCCTGCTTGAGAGTTAACCATCCATCGGCTGCGACAGGTCGCAGCTTGAAAAGCGGTGACAGGTCACTGCACTCCAAAAGTCAGGCGCACAAACTATCCGCAAATGAAAATCACCCGGGCCTGGAGGCAGGCGCCGGGTGATTTCAACTAAAAGACGCAAGCGAGACACTTGCGCTCCAGTTTGCGCTAGGCTTGCGGTTGCTGTTCGAGTTCGCGCGGACCAATCAGCGGAAACACATTGCCGAAGGCGCCGAGGCTGATGTTGTAGTGTTTGATCTTGGAGTTCAGCGTAGTCACTTTCAGGTTCAACAGCTTTGCGGCCCTGACCTGGTGCCCGCCAGTCTGCAGCAGTGCGCGCTTGATGAGGTCAACTTCAAAGCGACGGACTTCTTCATAAAAATCGAAGTCCTGGCCGATGATGACCGGCGTGATCTCGTTGATGCTTTGCACTTCACAAAGAACGCGCAGCACGAGCTCTCGCAGCGTCGTCATGCTGTGTCGTCCATGCGACGATTCAGCAGCTTCATCGACTGAGGTCGCTTGATTCTGTTCCTGGTTTTGCCAGGTCGCGGCTAAGTTCATACGGTCCTCCATGGGTCGTTTGCCCACCTACTTTTTGAATTCGAATCACCGACAATGACAGGCCAAGTTATACGCGGCACCTCGAAATCCCGGGTTATTTTTGTGACGGAACGGCAGGCCCTTGTGACTAGAGGGCTTTAGGCAGTGACAATGATGGCAGGGTGGGCCGAAACGGGCGGTTTAGGGCAGTTTGCCTAAGGCTTCCTGCAGTTTGTCGCGATGATTGCGAGAGAGCGTGAGCTGTGTGCCGTCGTTGAGGATTACGCGGTACTCGCCATGAAACCACGGCTGCAATTCCTGGATGAAATCGAGCCGAACAATTGAGGAGCGGTGGATGCGGACGAACTTCTTGGGATCGAGTTGGGATTCGAGACTGCTGATCGTTTCGCGCAGCAAGTGAGACTTCTTAGCGCTATGGACCGACACGTAATTCCCCTCGGCCTCAATCCAATCGATCTCAGCGGTGTCGAGAAAATAGATACGACCGCCGGCTTTGATCACGAGCCGTTCGAGGTAGCGATTGCCGGCCTTCAATTCTTCGAGCAGGGTGAGGATGCGTTGATCGGTGCCGCTGTTGCGATCCCGCGAAAGCTGTGTCTTGGCTCGTTGCCACGAGATATCGAATCGCTCTTGATCGAATGGCTTTAACAGGTAGTCCAGTGCCTGCACTTCGAAGGCCCGCACCGCATACTGATCATAAGCTGTCACGAAGATGACGTATGGCAGCTTGTCCTTCTCCAGCGACGCCAGCACGTCGAAACCTCCGACCTCCGGCATCTGCACATCGAGAAAAATCAGGTCCGGCGATTCGCTGCGGATCGCTTCGAGCGCTTCGCGGCCGTTACACGACTCACCGACGATCTCAACTTCCGGGTCGCTTTGCAGCATTTCGCGCAGCATCTCGCGGGCGAGCGGTTCATCGTCCACCAGGAGCACTCGTATGCGGGGAGAATCAGTCATCTTGAATTTTTAACCTGCGCCGAGGGCTTGAGGAACGAAAACCCGTGGCCATTGAAAATGGAAAATATACGAAAAATTGTACGCAGCAAACGCGTCAAAGTTTCGCAAGTTTTGAATTAGTTGAAGCTGGAGCGACAAAAACCGAAAGCGCAGGGTTTATTCGATGTTTGGTTGGCTGGAAGCGGAACCGTCTGTATGAAAGGGTATTTCCAAAGTTACTATCAATCCTCCGGCGGGATCGTTGCTCAGATCGAAGAGATGATCAGCTCCGTACAATCTTTCCAGCCGCGTCTCGGTGTTTGCCAACCCCAAACCCTTCTTGATCATTTTGTCGGAAGTCCGATGTTCAGGAAGGCCGGGGCCGTTGTCTCGCACTTGAATTCGCAGCGTGCCGTTCAGGCGTTTCGCTTCGATTTCAAGCAGGCCGGTGGTGGAGCGAGGCGCTATTCCGTGGCGAATAGCATTCTCGACGATGGGTTGGAGGATCAGGTTTGGGACTTTCGCCTGAAGGCTTTGAGCACTGATGTCCATTCGCGTAACTAAGCGGTTTTGAAAACGAATGCGCTCGATTTCGAGATAACAACGGAGAAACTCCATCTCCTGTTGCAGGGTCACTTCCTGTGAACCTGAGTTCTCGAGCGTGAGGCGGAGGAAGTCGCCTAAACGCGTAATCATTTTGCGCGCCGCCTCGACGTCCTTATTGAGCAGCGCCGAGATCGCATGCAGAGTGTTGAAAAGAAAATGCGGGTGAAGCTGCATCTTCAGGGCCTGGAGTTGCGCGTGAGAAAGTTGCGCCTCGAGTTGCAGCGTTCTTAAACGGCCTTCGCGGTAGCGTTGGTAGTAATTGTAGGCGTAATACGAGAGCGCGATTAACAAATAAATGCCGATGCCCTCGCTGAAGTTACTGATGACGAAACGCGTCATGCTTTCCATCGTCAGTGGCTTGCCCATGGGATAGCCAAACCTGAGCCAGATAATTATGCGACCCAAAGCCGTCACCAGCACACTGAGCACGACGCTGATCGGTATATGCAGTAGGGCGCTGCGTATCCAATTACTTTTTTCGATTGGCAGCCGAGCCGCGGCCCACAGCACGAGAGGAGTGGCAAGGGCGAACAGGTACGCCCAACTCATCTGCATATAGAGCGATTCGGTGAACAGCATCGGCCGTTCAGAGCGATAAGACATGAAATAGCCCTGAAACGTGAACACGAGGCCGATGAACGTCCAGATTGCCAGGATCAATGCCAGGCGCACCCAACGCCGTCTCCGGATCTTGATGGAAAACGGTTTGCTTTCTGGTAGTGAAACTTCGTTGTTCGTCATCGAGAGGTTGCAGCGCGCCGTCCGTCGTGCAAATTCAAAACGTGTACAAATCTAACTCAAAGTCAGCGCGAGTCGTTAGCAGCGCGCCGGCAGTTAATGCTGTTCACAAGCAACGGTTTTATTGTCGCCTTCGGCCTGGGTGTAGATTCGGGCACACCCGCGGTTGGACTCAGGATGGTCAGGTTTAGCAATGGCGCACGCAACTTTTGCCCGAATCAGGTGTCGCAGCAATCGGGGCGAGCCTAAGGAGGATTGGGCGAACGATACTTTTACGAGAATAAGTCCGTGCGCACAATCCCCTTGTGATGAACTGGCCGCTGCGGCTGGCGGAGCGGCCTCATGGAATGACCGACCAGATCGGCCGTGCTCGACCGCGGTTCAGTAAAATGGGCCCGCAACTATTTACGACGTACTTAAGAGTTACGGGAGGCTTGCCATTAATGGGACTGTCTGCCGCAGGGCTTTGGGCGGCTACCGTACCTGGTTTGTTGTTCGGATATCGAGATACATCGTGGCACTCGAGTGTCACCTTGAAGCCAAGCTGCTCCAGATACCGCTTCGCACTGTCAAACTCCCACCCCATCACCGAAGGCATACGCGGTTCTTGAGGAGGCGGTTGCTGGACAGTCGTGCCAGGGAGTGTAGTAGCAACTAACAAATTAACTGTGCTTCTATGCTTCGCCTTGCTTCCCGGGCTCGGGCTTTGCGAGATCACTTTTCCAGCTGGGTAATCAGTGCTTGGTCGATACGAAACTGACTCGATCAGATCGATCGAACGCACCCGGCGTCTGGCCTCATCCAAAGTTGAATTCACATAGTCTTCAACGATTATCCAGGGTATTGCCAGTGTCATTTGAACTTCGTCAACGGGACAAATCTTCGCGTACCGGCGTCCCGCGTCGGGTCTCTGTCTGATTACCGTTCCTTCGCGTGCGTCGCTTTCTTCGGTTTGCGGTCTTCTGAACCTGAGTCCCATTTGCCGGAGTTTAGCTTCAGCATCCGCGCGACTGCGGTCGCTCAGGTCCGGAATAATAGTCGGGTCTTCACCGACGGAACCCATCACTATGTTGACCACGGTACCCGGGGCGGCGCGCGTATGTTTCGGCGGGTATTGCTCGATCACTTCATCAACATTTTTGCAAACTGTCTTATAAGTGATGCTTCCCATCTTGAACGGACGGTCTTTGGTGAGCTTCCTGACTGCGGTCCCTTCCTTGTCGTCAATAACGTCTGGAACTTCAATGCCTCTATCCATTACCAGGTTGATAAGAGATCCTTTCGCGGCGCTAGTACCCGCGGCAGGACTTTGTGAGATTACGAAGTCAGCCGAGTTTGAACCTTTCTTATCAACTTTGCCCAGCACATATCCCGCGGTTTGAATGGCAGACAGTGCCTGCGCACTCGTCTTATTCAAAAGATCGGGAACAGTTCCGGATTTTGGTTCGATGTCCTTTTCCGTTTCCGTTCGCGTATCGGAATCAGTGACTGGCTTCGACTCGAAGGGGCGCGGACGTGGCCGAGCATCGCGCCGCTCTGCAATAGAAGCAGCGTCTCTCGCTTTTTCCCCTTGCTTGAAAACGTCCGGTTCGAGTTGTAAGTAAGTCGCGGCGAGGGCGGCGGCGAGTGCACGGTTTTCCGGTTGGACCAGTACGGCTAACGGGTAGTAGGAGTCGGGCTGCTCGGGCCGGCTTTTGATCGCGCGCCAGTAGTTTTCTTTCGCTGCCTCTTTCTTGCCTTGATCGTCGAAGAGGTCGCCTAAATTGAAATAGGCTTCCGCGAAGTCGGGATGGGCGTTGATCGCCTGGCGTTGAATGCGCTCAGCGCGTTGATAAGCGCCCTGGGCTTCCGTTTCATTGCCGGAAAGATGAGCTACATTTCCCAGCCCCTGGTACGCGCGGCCGAGGTTCGTCACCGCGAAAGGATAGATGGAATTTGCTTGTTGAATCGGCTCGAGCGCTTCCTGGCCTTTCAAAAACTCTTCCTTCGCTTTTGTTAAATCACTACGGGTCTGCGCCAGCTTGCCTGCTTCCACATACGCTTCGCCGAGATTTGATCTGGTTGTAAGCTCGGGCGATATAGTGCCGGCCTGGCGGGCCGAAGGCATTGACTGCAGCGCGCCGCTGTACGACGCCTTCGCATTTTCGAGATGTGTTGCTGCGTCGGAAGCTTTTCCGGTATCCGCCGCCACCTGGGCGTACGCCAAACTGAGGTTACCCGCGGCGTTGAGCGCGCGGACCGATTGCCTTTCCGTGCTCTGGAGTGCATTCAGCGACGCTTCGGCCTTTCTGAGTTGTCCGGTCAGACGGTAGGCTTCGGCGCGATCGATCGTCAGCTGCGTTTCCGCTCCGCCACCATTCGCCTTGTCATAAGCTGAGACGGCGAGTGCGCCCTGTCCCCAATCGCTGTAGACATTTCCCAGAACCTGGTTGGCGCGCGGGTCTTGTTTTAACACCGCGTTCTGTCGCGCGCGCACAAAATTCCGGCTCCGTACGTCCACCGTCGGAAAATGCGGAATGATGTTTTGAGTTGAGTAAGTTGGTTGAGATGTAAGAAGAACCTGGTTAGTCCAGTCAAGCACGGACACGACGCGGTTTTCGGTCGCCTGCGTGGGCTGGTCAACGTTCTTCGTGAAAACCATATCCTGCAACTGTGCCACCTCACCGCTCTGCGTTCCACCCAGCCCGTTTGCGGAGGGCGATGGCAAAGGAGACGGCGAGGGCGAAGGGCGTGGCCCCGGCCCGCTGGAGTTGACGGTAAGGTTAATCGGCCAATCCAATTGTGACTGGGTACACTTTGGTTCCTTGTTGCAGTCCACGCAAATCGCGTAAACGTTTGCCCGATACTGACCCGGCGATAACCGCTTGGCATCGAATCGCAAAGTTGCCGTCACCGGCAAACTGACGCGCGGAGGTACGGCAGCCCTCGCCTGGACCACTAGCTTTAGCCAGTCAGCATTGGAAGTGCGAAACTCAAAATAGTGGGTCTGCCGGCAGTCGTTCAGTACGTGGTAAGTGCCGCTGAAGTCCAGCACTTGTCCGGCCGGCACATCGATGGACATGCCGCTCTGAACTTGCGGCGACACGGCGTGAGCAAAATTCCTGAGCAGTGCAAACGGCGAGTCGTTGACTCGTGCAGTCGCGTTTTCCGTAAGGCCCGTCTGGACTAGCGAGAATTGCCCTTCAAGATATTTAACCGCTCCTTCGAGCACTACGACCGTTGCGTTTTGACTAACTTCATCAACACTAAATTCATATTCGGTTCCAGTCGCGCCCAGACGCACGTAAGTGGAGTTCGAATTAAAAGCACCTTTTACTTTCACCCAGATTTTTCCCCACCAGCTATTCGTGGAAGAGATTCCGACTTTGGAGTTCTCTTTGACGATGACCTCGTTGTCTCGCTCTGGAAAAGGCGCGTCAAAAAAGAGCAACGTCACTCTCGTTTCACCGAAGGTTTGAATCACGTCGCCTTTGAACAACAATGTTCCGGCGCTCGCAGCCAAAACCTCACCACCTGCCGCTCGCGTCACGGTGGCTTCCGTTGTCGTCACCTCCGTCAGCTCTTTATCCCCAACCACGATGCTCTTGATAGTGGCCGCCGGTTTATCGGAGGGAACTGAAGAGCCTTGGGCTTGCACGGTGGTCCAGCTGATCGATGACAACATCAGCAGTCCGATAAGGAGGAACAGGGATCGTGAAGATGTGGATGCGGGTGAATTCATGGACGACTCCTTAAGTTGGCGCCAGCGAAGCCTTCCGGCGCATTTTGCTCGTCAGCCAGTAAGCGATGAACGGCGCGGCGAGATGGTAGGACTTGAGGATGAAAATAAGTGCGTTCTTGTAGAGCAGGAACGCGACCAGCAGATAGATGACATCGAGGGCGAAGAGAAGCCCGGGAACGTCGATCTTCTTTTTATGTTCGGAGAAGGGAATCGTGATTTGCGTACTGAACATGTGCCGGAATCGCGCTTGCGCGAGCGCGCCGAAACCTGCCATTAGCGCGACAATAAGGAAGTCGTAAGAGGTCGGCAACAAGCGCACATACACGTTGGTCAATATGTTGGAGATGACGTTCGCGTGAATTTCGGCGCCAAATCGTTGTTCACCCTGAAGGAGGTCCAAAAACTGTTCCGTTTTAAAGCCGATGATTACCACTTTGCCTGCGTACTCGCGCATGTAGGCGTCGTCGCCGAGGCGTTGATAAACGTCAGAATAAGAGCGGGTCGCATCGGTCAAACGGGAGCGCTGGGCGAGGTCAAAAGGAAAGTCGTAAAGCGACTGATTGTCTTCGTAGACGGGAATTGATCGAACGAGTGTGCCATCGGAACGAAGCTGAATTTGATGGCCCTTCTCGTTGAAAAAAGCTTTTACGGCCGGCCCGTCTGAGAGAAAACGAGCCGAAGCTTCCAGACCGAGTGACGGAACAACACCAACCTCCTGGTCCGAGGCGGGAGCATCACTCCTGTTCGCCTGGCCTAACTGATAAACGCGGACCAGTCCTCCGCGCACGGCACCGACGTCGATATTTCCCCAGCGATCACCGACCGCATTTCGCAAATCTTCGGCAATGTCTTTTTGGATTGTACCCTGCTCATCCAGCCGTTTCGCGAGCACTACTTCCGTGCCTTGTGCTTGCGCGGTCTTAATCGCCTCCGCGAAAGCCCGATCGTATTCCGATCCGTCGCTGAGTTGCAGATCAAAAACTACCGTTTTCGCGTGCGCCTTCGCGAGCGCCATGACGAGCGGTCCGTGATATTGACGCCATTTCCAATCGGGTTTGCCGAGTCCGTCGTTCCCTTCCGGTTCCGCAAGAATCAACCGCACGTCCGGATGAAACTTTTTAGGGACGTAGTTTTCCATGTAAGGAATAAACTTCGCCTCCAGCCAGTCGTCGACATGAAAAGGGAAATTAAAGAGACCGACGTACGCGAGCAGAAAAATCATCAGCGTTGCCAGCGCCGACGCCAGGAACGTCCGGTTCCATTGAATGATTTCCTTATCGACCGCGCTGATGCTTTTCTTTTCCTGAGCAATCGCTTCCGATATTTCCTTTAGCGAGCCGGTGTTGGCATTCTTTGACTTGTCTTCCCAGGCTTCGATGTTGGCTTCATAAGTCTGCTTAACTGCTTTCAGCCGGGCGACGTTCTTGACGGCTGAAGGGCGAAACAATTTGAGCAGCGGATTGTAGAAACGTGAGTGTTGCTGCAGATCGAAGATGACTCCGGTGTCCGAGCGCATGTACAGAACCGGCGTCGCAAATGCTACCGGCTCGTTTTGGTTGTCCATGTGGATTCGGTTTCGGGCGTGCGAAATCGCCATGTCCACCTGGCCGCGATTAACGCCTTTGCACAGCTTCAAATAAAACTCGCTGGCAAAAGTCAGCGCGGTTGGATCGGAGACCGGGTATTGCATCGCGATAACCGCCGGAATCCCTCGAGCGACTAGCTGCGGCGCGACGCCGGCTAATTGATTCGTGTCGGAAAATTCGGCGCCCTGGCAGGCGTTGAGCACAATCAACTTCAGCGAAGGATAGGTCCTGAAGAAATCGGCAAACGCGTCCGCCGAGATCATGTCGTGGGTTTCCGTCTCACCGTTTATGGCGAGGTAGCCCTGACCGTTTTCAAATGTTCCATGACCAATGAAATGCAGAATGTGATACTGCTCCTCAACCAGCGCCCGGCTTATCCGGTTCCGCGTGACGCGTCCTTCCAGTACCTCGACTTGAATCGTATCGAGGTCTGCCAGCGCTTCCAGGATCAGTTCTTTCTCCCTGACCACGTCCAGGCCTGAAAGTTCCGGTATCACGACCAGTACCTTGACCGGCGGCGCGGTTTTCAGTGCTTTGATTGGCTCGTTGAGATTTATGTAACGCGTGATCGGAGTTTTGCCGGACGTGCAGAGGAAGCATTTGCTCGCGGTGTCATAGAGAAACTCCCAGGGCAGTGCAGCCACTTCCGGCGGCGTAAGGATCAGCCGGATACGCATGCCTTTTTCGTCATCGGTGAGGACACTTCCCAGGCACTTCAACAACATCGCGCCGACGTCTTGTTGAAACAAAGACCCGTGCAGCGCCACGCCGAACGTTTGCGGTAAATTATTGCCGCCGATGATCTGGCGCAGCTGCTTTAGCTGCGCGGCGTTCGTCACATACTCGGGCGCGAGATTAAAAAAGCCCTCAGCCTCACCCAACGTTTCAGACTTCACCCTGACCGGGTAGGCGTCGCCAACCTTGCTTTCGATGTACAAATCAAAATTCTTGTACTCCATCGGCGTCTCTCAACAGCGATAGATGATCAGCGTGGGGTTCGTGAAACGAAGGTCATCAGGGTAACTTTCGGATTCGGCAAGTGGCGTTCAAGGAAGTGAGTTTGGCTATTAAAGTATCAATCGTGACGGTTGTGAAGCTGCATGCGAGACGGTGCAGCGTCTTGAGAATTCGGAAACTCACCTGGCAACGCACGCACTCTATGTTCAGAGGCGTCATAAGTCAAGATTTTCGCGGTCAGGAATTGACCGCAAAATGTCGCAGCGGAGTCGTGAGCGTAAGATATGAAAGTAAGCCTTATGGCGCGCCCGCATCGGGCGGTTTCCACGCGCCGACTAAGTCAGTCTGCGTGGTTCGCCCAACTGACTACTCGTATCGCAGCACCACCAACGGATCAACCTTTGTGGCTCTGCGGGCAGGTAGGTAACACGCTAATAAGGCGACAACGACTAGTAGAAC
>JBKPNP010000044.1:0-14752 GCA_046732775.1 Acidobacteriota bacterium | reverse complement strand
ACGCTCTCGATCAGGCCGTCGATGTCAGGCTTAACTACGTAATCGTCCGCTCCCGCGGCCATCGCCTGCGCCCGATGAATGTCGTAGGCATCGCCGCTATAGAAAATGCAGGGAACGTCGGGGGTGATGGCGTGCAGCCGCTGGCATAATTCCAGCCCGCTACCATCAGGCAGGTGCTTGTCGAGCACGTAAAGATCGAATGTCTGCTGGTTTGCCAATTCCAGCGCTTGCTTGAACGAAACAGCAGTGGTCACGTCGTACTGTTCGTGACTTAATAGTAGTTTGAGCATCTCAGCCGTGTCTTCGTGGTCGTCAATGAACAACACGGAACATCTTGCAAGCTGCATTTAGGGGAACCTCCTTGACGTTAAGAGGGAAGAGGGCCGGATTCTAAACCGTAATTCTCGAGTTTGCCAGTCGTCATCAACTGGACGACGTCGGACGCCGGGGATCCTGCATCGCCTTTAGTAATTGGTTAATCGCTTCAGTCTCTTCGTCGTCGGGTTGCCGCAGCTCTTTGTAGTTGCCGATGGCCACCAGCGCCGCGGGCAGATCGTTCAACTTGAAGTGTGCGAGCGCGAGATTGAAATAGACCAGCGAGAAGCGCGGCTCGATTTGCGCGGCCGCTTCATAGTGCAAACGTGCCAGGGGCAACTCACCCGCGTCGAAGTAAAGATTGCCAAGATTGTAATGGGCCTCAACGTGCCGGGGCTCATGCTTTAGCGCGAGAGTAAAGTTATCCAGCGCCTTGCCGATGTTGCCTAAATCTTTGTTGATGATGCCCAGATTGCAGTAGGCTTCGGCGACATTGTCACCCTCGTTGATCGCTTCAAGGTACGACTCCGAGGCGCGCGGGTCGCTGCGGTCGTCGAGCATCAAGGCTTCTTCGAACGGCGTAAGTAAGCGCGCGACGCGGGCCGTTTCCGCTGCGCGGAACAAACTAAGCTGTCCCTGCAGCTCCGCTTCGATCTGCCGAATACTTTGGCCTTGCGCGCGTAGTTCGCGGACGCGTCTGAACTGGGTCAGCGCCTGAAAGTCGTAATTGAAATCGTTTGGTTCGGCAGCGGGAGTGCCCTGGATGACGCCCTGCTCGGTCCAGCGGCGAATGGTCCGCTCGCTGAGACCGAACAACTGCTTGATTTCGCGAATTGAATAGTTTGACTTTACGCGTTGATAATCGGCTTTCGCCGGCACGCGTGAGGGAAACGATAAAAGCTTATTGCTGTTTTCTTTCATCTATAACGCTGGATGACACGCAAACGGGCAGTTTGCGATTGCTGCCGCGTCCTAGACGCACCCTGAATTCCTTGGTCGTGATGGAGCAAACTAGCCAGACTACGAAGCCTTGCGGCGTTTGACCGCTTTTGGTTTGGCCGTTTCTTTCACGAGTGTCAAAGATTTCTTCTTTGCCGCGACCGGCGTGGCCTTGATCATTGGTTTGCGATTCGACTGCTGCAAACTCTTCTTCAGCGCGCTCATGATATCAAGTCTGGGCAGTTCTTCAACCTCAAATTCTGCGACCTTGTTGCCTTTGATCTTTGAATCGATGAGTTTCTTCAGCGCTTCGTGATACTGGTCAACGGTCTCAATTTCGCCGAGGGTAGTCACCATCTGCTCGACCAGCATGGTCGCCATCTTCATTTCGTTCTTGTCCGGCTTGGCGGCATTGTCGAGTTCAGGGACATCCTCCATTTTGCGAATCTCATTCGGGTAATGCAGCTTCTGCATCACCAGACCATTTTCATGCGGGAAGAGCGCAACCAAATCTTCGCGATCTCTCAGGACCACTTTGCCGATGCCGACTTTGCCGGTCTGTTTCATTACCTCGCGCAGTAGCGCATAGGGCTTTTCCGAGACAGGGCCGTCCGGACCGGCGTAGTAAGGCGCGTCATAAAATGTGGTGGGAATCTCGGAGCTGTCGACGAACCCGATGATGTCGACGGCCCGGGTAGTTTTGATTTTGACTTTCGCAATGTCGTCGGGCTCCACGATCGCATAACGATCGGGCTCATACTGATAACCCTTCGTAATCTGATCGGCAGTCACCACTTGCTGGCATTTCTTGCAACGCTTGTCGTAACCGATCGGCCCGTAGTCGTCGCGGTGTAGCTGGTTAAACTGGATCTTTTCCGAAGTTTCGATGGCGTTATAGATGCGAACGGGGATCGCTACCAACAAAAATCTGATGTGGCCTTTCCAGATGGATCTCATTGCGGGTGTCTCCGGGAACAGGGGCAGCTAGCCCGGTTTGTTGGCGGCGACTGGTTAGATATCAGAACTCGAATTATCGCCTGCCAAGATACGCGCACCGGCTCTGGGCCGGTGACGGCAGGTATTATGTGCCGCGTGCCGCGTTAAGTAAAGAGGTTTGTCAGCCGGAATGATCGCAAAAAAGTGCCTGAAAAAGGCCTGAATTGTCACGCATTTCTCATTGGATTCCCTCACGATGACCCTCAGCCGTGAGCTGGGAGCGCAGGCATCCTGTCTGCAATGAGCGCAAAGCGCGAAAAGGGGTTTGTTTGATTGCGGCCTAATTGAAAAGCGCAATTATGGTCCCCAAATCAAGCCCGTGTGATAACCTGACGTTCCCCGGCAAACACCGTTCTTGCATCCCGCAGACTCAAGGAGCCTCTATGAAAATTCGAAACTACCGATCAATGCTACCCATTTTAATCACTGCGTTTGTCGTCGTCCCCGTGACCATGGGCGTGACCAGCTACAAACAAACGCGCACAGGTCCAACCGGCCGGCTTGCGGTCATCGGCCAGGTGACGGTTAACGGCACGAGTGCAATTTCCGGTGCTACGGTTTTCTCAGACAGCACGGTGACGACAGCGCAGAATTCAAGCGCGGTTGTAAGCCTCGGCAAACTCGGTCGTGTTGAGGTGATGCCAAGCTCAAGCGCGAAACTCACTTTTAGCGATACCAACATCAGCGTTGCAATGTTGGATTCCGGCCGCGTGCGAGTGTCGTCGTCATCAGGTGTAACTGGCGGCGCTACTACCAACGACGGCTCGATCGTCACCATAGGCGACCGCATGAATGAATTTACTGTGGATACCACTTGCGGTAACACGGTCGTATCAGTGAAGAAGGGGACCGTCGAACTGCGTGCGGGCGACACAGTGAAACAAATCGCTGCTGGAAGTCAGGACAGTGCGGGTACCGCACGACCAGGCTGCACGTCGGGCGGAAAATAAGAGATGGGAGCGCGGGCGTCCCGCCTGCAAACGAACGACGGCACGTAATCTTCGAGATAAGCTTAAGAGTTTTTTCGCGCTTCGCGCTCACTGCGGGCGAGACGCCGGCGCTCCAGTTAGTTGGCGTGCTTCAAAGCGTTGCGCATAGCCGCGGCGGATTGCCAACGCTGCTCCGGATCTTTCACGAGCGCGCGATCGATAATTTCGCAAACCGCCGGCGGTAGTTGCGGCGCGCGTTCGCGCAAAGGAATCGCAGGCTGCTCAAAAATCGCTTTAATAGTCTCAGCCATGCTGCTGTGGCGGCCGATGTTCAGTGCCAACTGGCCCGACAGCAAGCTGTAAGCGGTCATGCCAATCGCATAAATGTCTGAGAGCGGTTTTACATCGCGAAAATTCTTCAGCTGTTCGGGCGACATGTAAGCCAGCGTCCCCGCCATCTCGCCTGCCATCGTCACGCCACTCATGCCTGATTGCGTAAAACTTTTCGCGAGGCCGAAGTCAGTCAACTTTGCCTTGAGGTTTGGCAAATTTCCGCTCACGAGAATGTTCTGATCCTTCACGTCGCGATGGATGTAGCCCTGCGCGTGCGCATACGCGAGCGCGTCGAGCGCCTGTGAAATGATTTCCAAAGTTACATTTGGCGGTAAGCGACCGCCGCGCGCATCGGCCAGTCTGGCGGCGTCAGCTCCATCGATAAATTCGGTCACCAGGTAGACGACACCGTTATGCATGCCGCGATCGATGAACTCCACAATGCTCGGATGTTTTAGCGACGCCGCCACATCAATCTCTCGCATGAAGCGCCGCATCGCCTTATCGCTAACCGCAAACTCCGGAAGCAATGTCTTGATCGCCACCGCAGCGCCGGTCTTTTGGTTGCGCCCCAGCATCACGCAGCCCATGCCACCGCGGCCGAGAACCTTCACCATGTCGTAGCCCGGAATCGGCTGCGGCGTCTTCTTCAGTTCAATCCGACAGTCTTCGCAAAGGAACGTTAAGTGCTCCCCGGCGTTTGTCGCCTGAGCTTCTTCACGGCGGCCGCAGTTTAGACAAGCGACGGTTACAAGACTCGGGCGAACTCGATCTGAATCCGGTTCACCGGCCGGGACTTCGGCCTGCGCCAGGCGGACTTCGACGAGCAACACGGTTTCGCCGCCTTGAATGCGCGCGCCGTTCTCGAGATAAGATTCGGCCACGCGCTGGCCATTAACAAACGTACCGTTGGTCGAGCCGAGATCGCGCAGGAAGCAGTGGGGCGGCGTAATCTCGAGCAGGCAATGGTGACGTGAGAAAAACTTATCGTCTGTCAGACACAGGTGCGCGTCGTTGCTTCTGCCGATGAGGAAAGTGTCAGGCTGGGTAAAACAGAAAACGCGGCCGGTGTACGGCCCTGCTAAAACTCGGAGGTTGACTTGCATGCCGACCTGGGACTTTCGCTATCGTTTGATTTCAAGGTCATCAAACGCCACTTCCGCTACGTCGCTGCTGTACAGCCCCGCCACGCCGCCTTTGAAGTTTTCCGTGTCCGTGATCCGATCGAGGTATTGTCCGTTGATGTAGAAAGTCAGATCGGAACCGCGCGTGCGCACCTCGAGTTGATTTGGGTTTGTACCGCTGCGAATGATGTTTGACTTCGTCCAGGGAACGATTGCCGTCTGCGCGCCATTCTTATGTTTGATGATTTCGTACTTCGGTTCGTCGCCAACGGTGATCAAAAGCGCATAGTCCTCGAGTTGATTGCTGGTCGACCTTTCTCCGTGGACGATCAAGCCAAAGCCTGATTGAGTTGCCGTTCCGTCGACACTGCGGGCGGTTACACGCACCGTTGCGTTGCTGGTTTTGTAATCGGGCGGGCCGTACATCACGAGGTAAGTGCGCTCTTTGGCGCGCATGTGATACTGGTCGTCCGCATACCAGATTTCACCAAAGTCGTATTTGCCCGTGCCCCACTTTGCTTGCGAAAAGTCGTCGGTTATCGAGGTCGGCAAATTCGCATTGACGTTTACGTTCGTGTTTGTGTTGCTGTTGCGATTGACGGGGCGGACATTCGTGGTCGGGCGATTGGTGTTGGTGTTTGAATTTGAACCCATACTCGCGAGCGCCAGAATCATAATCGCTGCACCCACTACGATAATGCCGGCGACTACGGCGCCCCCCAACACCCACCAGATCATGTTGGATTTTCTGGCGGGAGCTCCCGGGCTCCGCATCGGAGCATGCTGTTGTTGACCAAAGCTTGATCCCTGACTGGCGATTGGCGGGGGCGCTTGATAGCTGGGTGCCTGCTGCCTTTGGATGGGATCCGGCGGCGCTTTCGTGTCGCGTGGATCGTAACGGATGGTGGCGTTGGGATCGATACCAGGCGCCGGCGCGGCAACCAACGGCGTACCGTCTTCAAGACAAAAATTTAAGGAAGCGTCGGTGTAGGTGCGATTACAGTTGGGGCAACTTTTCATAATTGTGGGGGTGCGCCGGCGTTGTCACCGACCTGCAAAGCGCCGTGCGGTTCCATTATAAGGAAACGCGAGGAGTAGAGCGCAAGGGCGACTGGAGCGCAAGCGGCCTCGCTTGCGTCTTACCTATGGAGCTGCAACCGGGACGGTTGCGCTCCAGTCAGCTAACTATCGATCTACCGCAGCGTCCACAAAACTTTGTGCCGCCAGAATAGCTGCTGCCACAGGAACGGCAAACCACTTCAACCGGGCGTGGTTGGCTCCATTGCAGCGATTGCGTCCCAATCGGAATGCCGCATTTTCCGCAAAATCTGATGCCGGGCGGATATTCGCGTTTGCAGCGCGGGCACGTCGACGCGCCATGCGCCGTCACCGGCGGGTTAGTTTCAACGCGCTGGACGTCCGCTGCGCCGTCAGTGACAAAAATAAATCTCGAGTTACCGCAACGCCCGCAAAATTTGATGCCTTCCGCGAAGCGCGAGCCGCAACTGACGCACGACACCACTCGCGGCGTCACCGGATCGCCGTGACGGCTATCGAGACTCCCGCCCCGCGAGGGCGACAGTTGCTGGCTCGATGGCCCACTCTTGAATTGCGCCTGAATAATTTGCTCGATGCCGTCAGGCCTAATCTCGATTACGCGCTCGTCGTCAACTTCACCACTGCGCGCGACACGCAACACGTGTTGGCCGGGCGGAATGGAATTGAGAATCACACGACCGGAACGACCAATGCTGCCGTGGCGTTCGTCGTCCACGTAAACTTCCGAGCCCTGCGGCGCCATCACCACCAAACGCGAATCGCTCTGTGGCGGCGCTTCCGTTTGTTTGCCTGCCGCAGCCTCCAGCTTGTCGAACCAGTCGCTCGCTTGGTTGGGACGTGCTGCGAGGTCTCGCGAGAGTGCTTGCAGAACAACTTTGTCGACTTCAGGTGCGAGGTCCGACCGCAGTGTGAGCAGCGAAGGCGGGTCCTGCATGATTTTTTGCGCAACCAGTTGCGGCAAGTCACCGATGAACGGAGCGCGCCCGCCCAGCATGTGATACGCAATCGCGCCCAAAGCGTAAATGTCAGAACGCGCGTCAAGCTGGGCGCCGGGCTGCATTTGTTCGGGCGCCATGTATTCGGGCGTGCCAATGATCCCGCGCGATTCCGGCCCACTGCCGCTGTTCGTTTCACTGCGGTCGGCATGAATGATTTTCGCGAGTCCAAAGTCGCCGACTTTAACGAAGCCATCCTGCGCAGATGAGCCGGTACGACGAACACGCTGCATAATGAAAATGTTTGCCGGCTTCAGATCGCGATGCAGTATGCCGGCGTCGTGTGCGGCGTCGACGCCGGCCACGACCTGTCCCAGAATCGTGATGGTACGTTGAATATCGAGCGTACCTTCGCGTCGTAACAGTTGATACAAACTTTCGCCGTTGACGTATTCCATGACGAGGAAGAACACGCCCTCGGGACTTTTGCCGAAGTCGGTAACGTCAACTACGTTTGGATGACGAATGGAGGCGGCGGCGCGAGCTTCGCGTTCGAATCGTGCGATGGCCTCGCCCTCTGGCAACATTTCGTCGCTGAGTATGTCCGGGCGAACGGTTTTGATGGCAACCTTGCGAGTGACGAGATTCTCATCGCGGGCCAGGTAAACCTGGCCCATCGCGCCGCGACCGAGACGTTTCTCGAGCCGGTAACGCGACGACAACAACGGCGGCCCCGGGAGGGTGTGCTTGGTGCCCGCGTCATCCTGCGGACAGGTGACTACGTCGTCGTCATAACAGGTTTCGCAACGAGGACACTCGCGCATGGTTTAAGAAGTCCAAAGTCCCGGGTCCAAAGTCCAAAGTCTTTCTATCCGACGAGGAAGGACCTCGACCAATGTACCTCGGCTGCAGGGATAGACAGACCTTGCACCTTGGACTCGGGACTCTGTATTTAGGCGGCTGCGGCGATTTCCGAAGTGCAGCCAGAGCAACGCGTCGCTTCCACCGGTAACTTCGAAAGGCAGAACGGACAGTCTTTCGTTAACTCGACTTCTTCCACGCGTTTGCTGCGGTTCACGGCTTTAATGATCAGGAACACCACAAAGGCAATGATCACAAACGTAACCAGATCATTGATGAACGCGCCATACGCAATCACCGGCAGTCCACGCAGTTGAGCATCGGCGAGCGACACAGGATGCTGGCCGGAAATGTCGATGAAGAGGTTGGAGAAATCCACCTTGCCTAGTATTAAGCCGATCGGCGGCATGATGATTCCTTCAACCAGCGACGAAACGATCTTGCCAAAGGCAGCGCCGATGATGACGGCCACAGCCAGATCGAGCACGTTACCGCGTGAGATGAAATCGCGAAATTCCTTTAGCATTTTTCCTCCTGTGATGTCGGATGAAGTCAAAGGTCAACGTGTTTGTGGAAAGCTTTTTTGGGTCCAGTGTCCAGCGTTAATTCAACTCGACCCGTTTCAGTCGCGTAAACACCCTGGGTCTTATTGCACATTGAACTTTGGCCCACGTTCTACGGTTTCGGACAGCGCCCTTCCTTGTAGCCCGCCTTTTCAGCTTCTTCCCTGGAATTGAACACTACGCGATCCTGCTCTTTGATGGACGTCGCACATCCTGCGGGTTGGTAGGTCTTATCTTTGCGGTTGCCGATGATCTCGGCCGTTGCTGATTCTTCTTCAGCCGAGTTCTTATCCTCCAACTCCTGCCGGCGGGTGGCGATTGTTTCTTCGGCTACCTGATCGATTATGTGAAAACTCGGACCTTCAGAAACAATCCCGACTGTCATTTGAAAGTCGGCGCACGTCAACTGTTGTCCGCGCACTTTCCATGGCTGCCAGGCATCAGGTAAACGCAGCGCAGGCGTTATGCCTTTAACAAACTCAGCGACGGTCTGCCATTTGAACGAGCCATCGTAGCCCAGCCAGAGCGAGGTCAGTCGCCCGTCAACAAAGTCGAACGAGATAGTTCTGACGCCACCGAGATTGGTCTTATCCATTTGCGGATCGAAGTCAGGACTGATGCTCGCCTTCGAAACGCCGAACTCGTTCGCTTTGCCGAAGAGAATTCGCGGTACGCGTGTCTTCACCTGCTCGGGAGTCATGCCCATGCGAAAGCCGAGCAGCTCCGGCGCGCCGGGCAAGTCTGCAAGCTTCACGGTGCATTTGGTTTCCTGCGCAAAAACGGGAATTGCAGAGAGGAGGATTAGGAATAGACCGGCGAACGACGAGGGACGACGGTTGAAGAACGCGTAAAGAGGCGACTTTTTAAACGTCATTTTTTTGCTAAGGAAAATCGGGCGCCGTCGGCTGTCGTCGTCAGCTAATTAGTCCGCGAATCAAGCGTTCCAGCGCATCGGGTTCGAAGGGAGTGGAGACGTATTCGTTGCAGCCGGCGGCCAGGGCCAACTCTTGATATTGATCGGCTCCATACGCGGACACGGCGACGATTGGCACGTCTGCAAACCCATTAAGTTTGCGAATTCTGCGACTAGCCTCCAGCCCGTCGAGCTCCGGCATCTCAACGTCCATGATGATCAGATCGGGCTTCATTTTCCCGGCTACGTCGACCGCACGAAAACCATTTTCCGCTTCCAGAACGTTGAAGCCTTTCTTCTGTAGCCAGGTGCGGAGCAGCAGCCGTGTATCGTCGAAGTCGTCGACGATCAGAATGGTGCGCGGGTCGGCACTGTTCCTATCCATGTTAGCGGCCATCGCGTTTGAGCCTATCATTTTCGCCCCCCTCTGCCAACGGAGTCACGAGCGCGCAAAAGGTTCCTTGTATCGATTGAAATTCGGCTTATTCGTTTCGTTGTGGGCGTGCGCAGTTGTCTCCGGTAAATTACGTGGAGCGATCATGTTTGCCGCGGAGCAGCGCGCAAAAGGTAGCCAGACGTGCAACGTCTGGATCAAGAGTCAACTCGTTCGGCGCGCTGGGGGCGCGCAGACCGTCTCCGCGCACCTCCGCTGCGTCGTCTGCAAGAGTCGTTGCGGTGCTTCGCCGCCCGTGATATAAAGCGCGCACATTTCAGGCGGCTTTAGAAGTTGTTCCCATCCGCTAAGGGAAGTCTTTCAACTTCATCAGTACGAAGCCACGTTCCGCAGGTCAATCTAATCACTTAACGCGAGGCGGCCCATCTCAGTAGGGCCGGCTCAGGCTTTGTGATCTATTTGAGCTTGCCGCGCGCTTCTGCCCGCCGTGTTCTGCCAGCTTAATTATTGGAGCCTTTATGAAGCGTACCCGCACGTCGCAGCTTCCGCGTTTACGCGCAGAAGATCTCGTGGTTCACGATTTACCTGACGAAGTCCTCGTTTACGACCAGCGAAACGATCGGGCCCACTGTCTTAATCAGACAGCGGCGCTCGTGTGGCGTGCCTGCGACGGCTCGCGCACGCCTGCTGAGATCGCACGCCGTCTCACTGCGACGCTCGACCAGGTAGTCTCCGAAGATCTGGTGTTGTTGGCCCTCTACCAACTCGACAAGTTTGAACTACTCGAAGCCTCCGGCCCGGCGTTCGGACGTTTTTCGACACTGACGCGGCGCCAGATGGTGCGCACGCTTGGCATCGCGGCGGCGGTTGCAGTGCCGGTGGTGACTTCGATCGTAGCGCCCACACCGGCGCAAGCGGCTACGTGTATTCCTGCGGGCCAGCCTTGCAGCCCGACTGTCTTTTGTTGCTCGCCGCTGGGCTGTAACAACTCAAGCGGCAAGTGCCGCCCGTGATGATGCGCCGCGGAGCGGCGAGCAGAGAGTAGCCAGACGTAAACGTCTGGACCCGATTGTTGAAAAAAGATCGGCGCGGCGGAGACGCGCGAAGACGTCTGTGCGCACCTCCAGTGCGCGATTGATATTGCATGCGTGATCCAGAGGTTTCACCTCTGGCTACCTTCGACGGCGCTGCTCCGCCGCGCCAACAGCAACCCTGCTGACTTTTGTCTTTTGAATTCTGTTCGTTACGAGACGTAATTCGGTTACGAGATCTAATAAGGAACTAACACATGCGCCCCACTAAGCACCGAAAAAATGCTCCCTTACCCGCCGTCAAAAGGACTCGCCATCCTCATCCGCAATTGATGCGAAACCTAAGCCTGAAGAGAGTAAGCGCTTTATTGGCATTAGCGTTTTGCGTAACTGCACTAACAGCGATGTTCTTCTATAACAAGGTGAACGCGGCCACTACTTACTATTCACAGGGCAGTGTTACCGCAAGCACTTTAACTAACTGGAATACAAACAGACTAGGAGGAGGGACTTCACCGGCGAATTTTACCGCGGGAGATGTATTCGTAGTTCAGGGAACGGGGAATGGCGGTACCTCTCCCCACAGCGTAACGACCTCCGCGGCGTGGTCGCTCTCAGGCGCGGGAAGCAAAATTCAGATTGAAAGCGGCGCAACGTTAACAGCAAATAACATCGTCACAGTACCTACGTTTCAAGTGGATAATGGCGGCACTTATGTTCATAACGCTGATAGCGGTACCACTAATGGAACTGCTAACGATCTTCCTGGTTCGACATCGAGATCGTTCGGCGTCACGAGCACTGTTGAATTTCAAAAATGGGCTACATCTGGCAGCACATCTCCGATTGCACTTCCGTCGGTGAGCTGGGGAAATCTAAAAATCAATATCGCGACATTTGGTGGTTCGTGGCAACAAGGCGGACAACTACAAACGGTCAACGGCAGCCTAATAATTACCAGCACAGGTGGAACTACGCGTGAGTTTAGGCTAAACGCGAATTCACCAGCTACGTCTACTCTCAATCTCGCTGGTGATCTCCAAATCTCAGGCGGAATCTTTAATATCACGAGTGGTACTGCCGTCGAGACCTTCAATATTGGCGGCAATCTTGGTCTGAGTGGTGGAACTCTTACCGCCACGGGTGCGGGCCCACACTCCGTCAATTTTACAGGAGCCGGTAAAGCCTTTAGTCAATCAGCGGGAACACTGACAGGCACAAACATCAATTGGACAGTAAATGCTAGCGCTTCTCTTACGCTTAACAATGCCTTCACCATCTTCACGTCCCGCTCAATGACGGTGGCAGGCACTCTTGTCACTGCTGCAACTCTTACTAACAGTGGAGCCGTTAGCATAAACGGTACCTTTCAAGTTAACCAAGGTGGTTCAGCAACAGGCACGGCGTTCGTCTACGGTGGAACTTCCGCTCTCATCTACAACGGAACCTCCGCTCAAAGCACGACGAGCGTCGAGTTTCCTTCCGTCAGCGGTCCGACCAACCTCGCAATTAATAACGCGGGCGGGGTAACCCTGCACGCAGCGCGAACTGTAAATGGAACGCTTGCTTTGAATTCAGGCACGTTTACCATTGCCAATTCTCTCACGTTAGGCAATGCCGCAATAATTTCCAGGGACGTGGGAGCACTCTCAACGGCCCCAACATTTGGTACTTCGATAAAGGTTAACTATGTAGGAACAACTGGCGTAACGGCTGGTTCAGAGATTCCGCTATCTACTACGCTTCTCAGTGACCTAACAATCAGCAAACCTGGCGGCGTGACGCTATCGACAAGTGCGACGGTGAACGGGACGCTCACCCTAACCAACGGCGTCGTCACCACCGGTGCGAACACGCTAACACTCGCGAGCGGCGCGACTGTCAGCGGCGGTTCAAGCGCCAGTTACGTATCGGGAACATTAAAGAAAACGGCCGTGCCCGCGAGCTTTACCTTTCCGGTTGGCGTCAACGCAGTCGCCGGTCATGCAGCCGGCTACACGCCGCTCGATCTTGCCAATGCAATCGGCGGCGGCGATCTTACCGTCACAACCAATCACGCGGTGCAGGCAGTCCTCGATACCAGCAAGTCTTTGAACGAGTATTGGACGCTCGCGAGCGCCGGCACGCTTACCGCCGATCTCACATTTCATTATCTCGATACAGACGTTAATGGCAACGAGGCTGATTACCAGGTCATCGTCGTGGAAAGCGGCAACGCTACACACTTCCCGGCAGATCTTGAGCATAACGTCGACACCGCAACGAATGTCTTCACGGTCACCGGCGTCTCAAGTTTCTCTGACTGGACCGTAGCCGAACCCGTCGCGCCGACCGCCGTCAAGTTAACCAGCTTCCGGGCGGTACAGAACAACGGTGAAGTGACGCTGCAGTGGCAAAGCGGCTACGAAGCGCGCAACCTCGGCTACAACATTTATCGCGAGCAGAACGGCAAACGCGTCGCCATCACGCCGTCACTGGTTGCTGGCTCAGCGCTCGTGGCCGGACGACAAACCAGGCTCGGCGCCGGGTTGAGTTACACCTGGTACGACGATGGAGCGGGTCAGGGGGAAGGGATAAAGGGGAACGCACCCGTGACTTACTGGCTGGAGGATATAGATCTCAACGGCACACGCACGCTTCACGGTCCGATCGTTCCCGAAGTTTCTTATGCGAAGCAGAAAGGCCGGGAGCTGCGCGCTGACCTGATTAGCGAAGTGTCTCGACGAACCACGCCGAACGCCGTGCAGTTTAGTGGTTGGGCTACGGATTCAGCCCGCGGTAATAAAGCGCGAACCAGCAGCGATGCGATGTTCGCTGACCCGTCTGACGTACAACATGACCTGGCGGGAATGGCTGGGGTGAAACTGGCCGTCAGCAGCGCAGGTTGGTATCGCGTGACGCAGGCTGAACTGGCTGCCGCCGGATTTACTGTTCAGGACCCGAAGCAGTTGCAGCTTTACCGTAACGGCCGCGAAGTTGCCATGAGTCTCTCGAGCAGCGGCAGCAGCTTCACGAACGCGGACTATCTCGAGTTTTATGGTGAAGGTCTCGACTCACCAACTACGTCGACGCAGACGTATTACCTCGTTAACGGTCGCGGACACGGAGCACGTATCAATGCCGTTAACGCGAACGTCGCCCCGGTTGATCCAGCGGAACGAGAGACGTTTGCCTACACCGTCGAACGCCGGGAGCGAATGATTTACTTTTCCGGCCTGCGTAACGGTGAAGCTGAAAACTTCTTCGGCCAGATCGTTAGTTTCGATCCAGTGACCGCAAGTGTTCCGGTAACTAATTTCGCCGGCGCCACGGCGCAGTTGGAAGTCGTACTCCAAGGTGTCACGAATGAAAGTCACCTCGTCCACGTCGTCATCAACGGCGCTGACCTCGGCACCATCGAGTTTGCGAACACCGATCATCCTTCGCAGAAGTTTACGATTCCTGCGTCAGCTCTTCACGAGGGTGACAATGCGGTTGAATTGACGTCAATGGGTGGCGCGTCTGACGTAAGTTTGATCGACGTGCTGCGACTGACTTATGAACGCAAGCTCGTGGCAGATAGCAACGCGCTCGTTTTCAGCGTGGATAGCCGGGACAGCCGTCGAATTAGCGGATTTACGAATCCGAATGTGAGAGTGTTGGATATCAGCGATACCTCTGCACCGGTCGAGATACAGGCGCCGGTGTTGGCAGAGGCTGGCGGGTATGCTGCGTTGGTTGAGATGAAGCAAGCGTCTGCGTTAAGTCCGCGGACGCTGCTCGCGATTGCCGGCAATCAAGCGCGCGGGGTTGATTCGGTGCGCGCAAACGTGCCGTCAACGTTGTGGTCGCAAAAAGCCGGCGCGAATTATGTGTTGATAACCACCGCGGATTTGAAGGCGGCGCTCGAACCCTTGGCCCAATTGCGCCGCAGCCAGGGAATGACGGTCGCGGTAGTCGACGTCGAAGACATCTACGACGAATTCAGTTTCGGTAAACATTCGCCTGAAGCCGTTCGCAGCTTGCTGCAACGAGCGCTGAAGAGCTGGAAACGCCAACCGCAATTTGTCTTGTTCGCTGGAGATGCCAGTTACGATCCGAAGAACTATCTGGGCCAGGGGCTCAACGATCAGGTGCCAACGAAGCTGATCGATACCTCGCTTACCGAGACCGCCAGCGACGATTGGCTGGCTGACTTCAATAACGACGGCATCGCCGATGTCGCTATTGGACGTTTGCCGGTGCGCACTGCCGCGGAAGCGAGCCAGCTCGTCAGCAAGATCGTCAGTTACGACACCAGCGCCGTTGATCCGTCACGCGGTGCATTGCTGGTCGCTGATACGAAGTTTGAAGCGACCAACAACACCATCAAAAACGTGAT